>JAENIX010000065.1 GCA_016844415.1 Actinomycetota bacterium
ATGCTCATGACACCGGGATTGGCGCTGTTCTACGGCGGAATGGTGCGGCAGAAGAACATCCTGGCGACCGTCATGCAATCGTTCATAGTTCTCGGGCTTATCTCCATCGAATGGATGCTAGTGGGTTACAGCTTTTCTTTCGGCCCGGATTTGGGGGGAATCATCGGTGACTTGTCCTGGTTTGCATTGAATGGCGTGGGGCTTGCCCCCTTCGACGCTTACGCGGCGACCGTCCCGCATCAGGCGTACATGATCTACCAGATGATGTTCGCGGTAATCACGCCAGCTCTTATCACCGGGGCCTTCGCCGAGCGCTTCAAATTTTCCACGTACCTCGTCTTCGCGCTGCTGTGGGCTCTCCTGGTCTACAACCCCGTCGCGCACTGGGTGTGGGGTGCCGGCGGGTGGCTGCGCAACCTCGGACTCCTGGATTTCGCCGGTGGGACGGTCGTCCACATCACCGCGGGGGTCAGCGCTCTCGCGGCGGCGTTGGTCGTTGGAAAGCGCCGAGGATATGGGGTGGAGAAACTTGCCCCCCATAATCTCCCGATGACCGTGCTCGGCGCCGGAATCCTCTGGTTCGGCTGGTTCGGCTTCAACGCCGGGAGCGCCTTGGCGGCAGGGAACCTCTCCACCAGCGCTTTCGTCAACACCCACATGGCCGCGGCCGCCGCGACCCTGTCCTGGGTTTTCGCCGAATGGATCCACCGGGGGAAGCCGACCGTGCTCGGTGCGGCCTCCGGGTGCATCGCCGGCCTTGGGACCATAACGCCGGCCTCCGGTTTCGTGCAGCCGGTCGCCGCCGTCGTCATCGGCGCTGCGGCTGGCGTCCTGTGTTACGGCGCGGTGATGATGAAGGGAAGACTCGGGTACGACGATTCCCTCGACGTCGTAGGCGTCCACTGCGTCGGAGGCACGCTCGGCACCCTGGCAACCGGACTGTTCGCCACGACGGCGGTCAACGCCGCAGGCGCAAACGGTCTGTTCTACGGAAACCCGAAACAGCTGGCCATACAGGCGCTGGGTGCGGGAGTGATCCTGGTTTACTCCTTTTTGGTTAGTTATCTTCTGCTGAAAGTCCTGGACAGGGCCATGGGGCTTCGCGTGACGGACGAGAACGAAGTCATGGGACTGGACCTCTCCCAGCACGGAGAGGCCGGGTACAATACATAGCCGGCCCCGCTATTCTTCCATAAGCGGATGCCCCGTCCCGCCTCGCGTTCCGGAAGCGGGGGATGCGCTCCTGCCGCTGCAAGCAGCCGACCCGTTGTGATATTGTTGATTCCCGCACGAAAGAATCAAGCGCGGAAGAGGTCCGTCGCATGAAGCGGAGGATGCTGCTCCTTCTGGCCCATCCCGACGACGAGACGTTCGGCCCGGGGGGAACCATCGCAAAATATGCGAGCGAAGGAGTCGACGTGTACCTCGCCACGGCGACTAAAGGGCAGGCGGGAATGGTGGGGGACCCTCCCGTCACCGACCGGGAGCACCTGGGAGAGGTCCGTGCCGCGGAGCTTCTCTGCGCCGCCGGGATCCTTGGAATCAGGAAAGTCGCTTTCCTCGGATTCGAGGACGGGCAGCTTCTCCATACCCCCTTCGAACATATTGTGGAGAAAGCGGTGGAGCAGATCCGGTGGATCCGCCCCCACGTCATCGTCGGATTCGGCCCGGAAGGAGTCTCGCGCCATCCCGATCATATTGTGATGTCGCGGGTCGCCTCGGATGCGTTCGAAGCCGCCGCGGACCCGACACGGTTCACCCGCCAGATGATGGACGGCATCGCTCCGTGGGCTACGTACAAGCTGTACCAGTTCGAAATCGCGAAGGAGATCCTTGCCCTGTGGAACGTGCCCCTCTCGGGTGTTCCGGGCGGGAAGATCACGACAGTCGTTGACACCTCGGCGCACGTGGACAAGAAGGTGGAGGCTTTCCAGTGCCATCGGACCCAGTCGAAGGATTCCCGGCGAATCCTGTCGCGCGAGGGATACCGGGAGTTCGCCCGCCGGGAGACCTATGTGCTCGCGAAGAACCGTCTTCCCCGGGTGAATCTGCCGGAGAGCGATCTGTTCGACGGGATTCCCGACGACGAGGGGGCTTAAAGAGCGATGAAAGTCGGCATCTTCGGAGCCGCGGGCGCGGGCAAGAGCACCATCTTCCGCGCACTGGCAGGCGCGGGCGAGTCCACTTCCAAGGGCCTGTCTGCCGGTATCTGCACGATCCGGGTGCCCGATGGCCGGCTGGACAGGCTTGCCGTCTTTTTCCCTCAGAAAAAGGCCGTGCACATATCCATTTCCTTCGATGATATCGATACGAAGGAGGGCGAGCTGCTTTCACCGGAGACCCTTGTGAAGATCAAGGGGATGGAGGTGCTTGGGATAGTGGTGCGCGGGTTTGCGGACGATTTTTGCCCGGCGCCTCCGGGGGGTCTCGACCCCGTTCGGGAGTTCCGGTCGATCGAAACGGAGCTGACGTTATCGGACTATCTGATCGCCCAAAAACGGATCGAGAAGATGACGAAGGAAGCCCGACGCGACATCGAATGGATCCTGCTTCATAAGGCCGTCGCATCCCTTGAGAGGGAGGTTCCCCTTCGTCGCGTTTCCTTTTTGGGGGAGGAGGCGCGCGTCCTCGCCGGTTTCCGTTTCGTGAGCAGGCTCCCGCTTCTCCTCGTGCTGAACGTCGGCGAGGGAGACCTCTCCGTCAGGCCGTACCCGGAAATGGACGCCGTCGCCAGCGACCGGGGGATCCCCCTCGTGCGCCTCTCGGCGAAGATCGAAGAGGAGATATCACGGCTATCTTCCGCAGAACAGTCTGATTTTCTTAAAGAAATGGGGATCGCCGAGAGCGCCAGGAATCTGCTGGTCCGCGGGGCCTTCGACGCCCAGGACTACATCTGCTTTTTCACGATAGGGGACGACGAGGTCCGTGCCTGGAACATCCGGCGGGGGGCCACGGCGCTCATGGCGGCCGGAAGCATCCATTCCGATATGGGAAGGGGGTTTATCCGGGCGGAGGTGATCGCATGCGAGGACTTCTTCCGGTGCGGCTCGATGGCGAAGGCGAAAAGCGAAGGAATATTGCGTCTTGAAGGGAAAGAATACATTGTGCGGGACGGCGACATCCTGCAGATCCGGTTCAATGTTTGACCTGAAGGCATACCGAAGGGATTATCACTAAATATTTTCCGCCGGATGCCGAATAGTACAATGATGGGGAATATTGTGAGCATAGGGAAACAGTACCAAAAGACAGACGGGAAAAGGATTTCCATACTCGTCGTCGACGACGAGGAATTCATACGTGCTCTGGTCAGGGAACGTCTTGAAATAGCAGGGTATTCAGTGGAAGAGGCCTGCAATGGGAAAGACGCCCTGGCCAAGCTTTCCGCCGGACTGTATACGGTTCTCCTCACCGACATCCGGATGCCTGAAATGGACGGGATTTCCCTTCTCAAGGAAGTGACAAGCCGGTACCCCGAAATTGCGGGAGTGGTCATGTCGGCGCACGCCGAGCTGGATACCGCGGTTTCCGCCCTGAAGATAGGCGCCTGCGATTACATCACCAAGCCGTTCAACTTCGACGTACTGCTCATCACGATCGAGAACTCCATCAGGAAAAAGGCCCTTGAGAGAGAGCTCCAGGATTACCAGGTGAACCTGGAGAAGAAGGTCAAGGAGCAGACCGACCTCATCAACCAGATGTACATCCGGTCGATCGACTCCCTCATCAAGGCGCTCGAGGCCAAGGACTTCTACACGCGCGGGCACTCCCAGCGGGTGACCATGTACTCCGTTGCGATCGGGAAGGAGATGCGCCTTCCGCAGGAAGAGCTCGAGACCCTGCGCCAGGCCGCGATCCTCCACGACCTCGGCAAGATCGGCGTCCGGGAGGCGGTTCTGAACAAGCCGGGGAAGCTTAACGAAGAAGAGTACCAGGAGATCATGATGCACCCCGAGGTCGCTACCAAGATCCTGGCACCGATCCCGTATTTCCGGCCGCTCCTTCCGGCGATACTGCATCACCACGAGCGGTTCGACGGCCTCGGCTATCCCATGCATCTCAAGGGGGACGACATACCTCTGGAATCCCGCATCATGGCGATTGCCGACACGTTCGACGCCATGACCTCGACCCGCGCCTACAGGACGGCGCTCACGCTTCAGACAGCCAACGAGGAGATCCTCCGGTGTTCGGGGACGCAGTTCGACCCGAAGATCGTTCCCGTGTTCATCGGGGTGCAGGGAAGGATCGAGATACTCGGCGACCTGGACGACCTGGTCCTGCCCGACGGCCACGTGGACAAGATATTCGCCCAGTCCGGCTGATGGGCCTCTATCTCACGAAAGACGAAAGAAGGGAGCTGCTGGAGATCGCCCGGCGGGCAGCGGCTTCGTACGTCAAGGAAGGGAAGGTCCCCGGGGAACGCCCCGGCTCCCCGAAGCTCTCGGAGCCGGGGGCGGCCTTCGTGACGCTTACCCATCGGGGGCGCCTCCGCGGGTGCATCGGATACACGGAAGCGACGTCTCCCCTCTATCGCACGGTCCAGGAATGCGCGGTCGCCGCGGCCACGGAAGACCCGCGGTTTTCCCCCGTGAAGCCTGGGGAAATCAGGGAGATCCGGATCGAAATCTCCGTCCTCACCCCGCTGGTTCCGATCCGGCCCGAAGATATCGAAATCGGCGTCCACGGACTGATGGTCAGGAAAGGCTCGCTCCGCGGCCTCTTGCTGCCGCAGGTGGCCACCGAGTATGGTTGGGACCGGCGGGCGTTTCTTTCCAACACGTGCCGCAAGGCGGGACTTCCCGCCGACGAGTGGGAAAAGGGCGCGGAGCTGTTCTCGTTCACCGCCGAGGTATTCGGGGAGTAGCCATGCGACCCGAGGCGTTCGACGTATACCCGATCCTGCACGAGGGGAAGGTATACAACATAATCACGCCGTTCGACATGGTTTTCAAGGAAGTGCATGCGATGCTCGCGTGGCTGGACGAACGGGGCGCCTTCGCGGTCACCGACGATGACGATGAGATTGGTCCCGGAAAGATGTTCACCTGCGAGGTTCTGGGCGTCACACTTGAGGTGGATGTCCATGGATACGAGGTGATCGTCTACCGCCGGGGCACATAGTGTGCCGGCGTGATTTAGAGCTGGAATGGGCCGCTTGCCGCCGTATCAGACGGCGTGCCCCCTCATATTGCCCCCCCGGGCGGCCTACCCTAGATCCCCCGTGGTTTATAAGGGATCAGACAGCCAGCCCATACCCTTGCCTCTGGGGGCGGCTGCTCCACGGAGGAAATTAAACAGCCGCCACGATCAGGAGATGCGTTTCCCTGTCCGCGGTGTTTTGCCACCTGTACGGCGTGTTGCCGCGGAAGTAGAGGCTGTCCCCCTCCTCCATCCGGATGGTTTCACCGTTAAGCTCCACTTCCAGCGTCCCTTTCACCACGAGAAAAAACTCGTCCGCGCGGTGGGCGATATAGTCCTCCCCGCTGGTAGTGCCGGCCTTGATTATGCTGAGCGTCGGCTGGAACCGCTGCCCCGGTATGCCCGACGCAAGACTCAGGAAGTCGGCGTTGCGCACATCGGAGGCCAGCCGAACCCTGTTGTCGGAGCGCGTCAGGACGTAGGATGTTTCGCTTTCGCCAAGGAGGGAAGACAGGGACTCACCGAGGGCCTGGCCGATTGCTGTCAAGGTGTTGACGGTCGGCGAGGATACGTTCCGCTCGATCGCGCTTATAGCCGTTGCGGAGATCGCGCTTTTCTCCGCAAGTTCCTGGAGAGTCAACCCCTTCTTTTTTCTCATGCTCTTGATGTTTTTCCCAACGTTTATCGCTTCCACGGATATCATGTATTCCCATTAGCCGTAGCAGATATTGGGAATCACCTGCATAAGTTTTAAGATTATGCAATACCTGCGAAAGATTCCGCTTTGCCGTCTTTCGGATGACGGGTCGGAATTATCTTGTGTTCAGCGCGCCGGAATCAATAGAATACCCAGATTACGCACAGTACGATTTCACACTCTTTAAGGGCAGAGGAGGAAGGCATGGCGACCATCTTGTCCCCCAGCGAGAGCTACAGCATAACGATGCGCGTGGAGATCCAGAACAAGCCCGGGATGTTGGGAAAGGTGACGACGGCGAT
>JAENIX010000268.1 GCA_016844415.1 Actinomycetota bacterium
CCCCTCCTCCAGGACGAGGCGCATCCCCTTGCCGCCGCCGCCCGCGGTGGCCTTCAGCATTACCGGAAACCCGATCTCCTTCGCGATCCGCAGCACTTCCTCCTCGGTCGAGATCGGGTCGACCGTTCCGGGGACCACCGGTACGCCGGCAGCCTGCACCGTCTTGCGGGCGACGGTCTTGGATCCCATCGTCCGCATCGCATAAGCCGATGGGCCGATCAGCTTGATCTTCTCGGCTTCACACCGGTCGGCGAAACGGGGGTTCTCGGCAAGGAAGCCGTACCCCGGGTGGATCGCCTCCGCGCCGCTCTTTTTCGCCACGGCGATGATCTTGTCGATGACGAGGTACGACTCCGCTGCGGGGGGCGGCCCGATGAGAACCGCCTCGTCGGCGCACCGCACGTGGAGCGCGTGCCGGTCGACCTCGGAATACACCGCGACGGTCGGGACCCCCATCTCCCGGCATGCCCGCTCCACGCGGACGGCGATCTCCCCCCGGTTCGCGATCAGGATCTTCTTGAACACGTGAAGGCCTCCTATAAGGGGATGTTGCCGTGCTTGCGCGGCGGGTTGGAATCCCGCTTGTTCGACAGCATCTCGAGCGCACTGATCACCTTCGGGCGCGTCTCCTCCGGCATTATCACCTCATCTATATAGCCGAGCTCGGCCGCCTTGTACGGGGAGGCGAACCGCGAGCGGTAATCCGCGACGAGCTCCGCCTTGGTCTTCTCCGCGTTGGAGGACTTTAGGAGCTCCTTGCGGAAGATGATGTTGACGGCTCCGTCCGGCCCCATCACTGCGATCTCCGCCGTGGGGTAGGCGTAGTTCACGTCCGCGCGGATGTGCTTGGACGCCATGACGTCGTACGCCCCGCCGTACGCCTTTCGCGTGATGACGGTCACCTTGGGGACCGTGGCCTCGGCGAACGCGTAAAGCAGCTTCGCCCCGTGCTTTATGATTCCTCCGTACTCCTGCGCCGTGCCGGGAAGGAAGCCGGGGACGTCGACGAAGGTCAGCAGCGAAATGTTGAAGGCGTCGCAGAACCGGACGAACCGGGCCCCCTTGATCGAGGAGGCGATGTCGAGGCACCCGGCCAGCACCGCGGGCTGGTTCGCCGTGATCCCGACAGTCCGTCCGTTCATCCGGGCGAACCCGATGACGATGTTCCTGGCGTAGTGCTCCTGGATCTCGAAAAAGTAGCCGTCGTCCACGACTCTCTTGATGACTTCGCGGATGTCGTACGGCTTCGTCGGGATGTCGGGGACGATCTGGTTCAGGCTTTCGTCCCTCCGGTCGGGAGAGTCTTTCGGGGTTACGACCGGGGGGTCTTCCATGTTGTTCTGGGGGATGAATGAAAGAAGCTCACGGATGAGGTAGAGGCACTCCTTCTCGTCCTCGGCGGCGAAGTGCGCCACGCCGCTGCGCTCGTTGTGGGACATCGCCCCGCCCAGGTTCTCCTTGGTCACCTCTTCGTGGGTCACCGTCTTGATGACGTCGGGCCCGGTGACGAACATGTAGGAGGTGTTCTTGACCATCATGATGAAGTCGGTGATCGCGGGAGAATAGACCGCTCCTCCCGCGCACGGCCCCATGATGGCGGAGATCTGCGGGACAACGCCGGAGTAGATAGTGTTCCGGAGGAAGATGTCGGCGTACCCTGCGAGGCTTTGCACCCCCTCCTGAATGCGGGCGCCGCCCGAATCGTTCAGGCCGATGACCGGCGCGCCGTTGCGGGCCGCGTGGTCCATGATCTTGCAGATCTTGATGGCGTAGGTTTCCGAGAGGGAGCCGCCGATGCAGGTGAAGTCCTGCGCGAAGATGTAGACGAGGCGACCGCCGACCTTGCCGTACCCGGTGATGACGCCGTCCCCCAGTATCTTTTCAACCTCGAAATCGACGCAGCGGTGTTGCACGAACCGGTCCAGCTCGACGAACGAGTTCGGGTCGAGCAGCAGCTCCGTGCTGCGTGTCGATCCGCTTCTTGCCGCCCCCCTCCATCGCAAGGGCATTTTTCTTCCGCAACTCGTCGAACTTTTCCTGGAGTGACATTCGCCCCCTCCCGGGTTAACTAAATACAAGACAGTAATGGAGTTTCATAACATTCCGCGGAGATGTATGTCAACAGCGGGAAAGAGCGCCTGAGACGAGCTCCGCGATGTGGACGATCTTGAGGGACGGATCGGAGCGGGCGGCCATGTCGCGCATCTGGAGGATGCACCCGGAACAGGCCGTCGAAATGACGCGGGTGCCTCCTTGGGCAGCGATCGATACCTTCGTCTCCCCGATCCGGGCGGAGGTGGCGTAGTCCCTGACATTGAACGTCCCGCCGTACCCGCAGCACAGGTCGGCCCCCTTCATCTCCGCGAACGCGGGACCCACGGCGCCCTGAAGCACTTCCCTCGCCTCCGCTCCCTTCCCCAGCGTGCCGGACAGGTGGCATGGGTCGTGGTAGCCGATCTCTCCGACCTTTTCCCCTTCCGGCGGGTCGGGAAGGCGGGAGACGACTCCGGTTTCGAGGATGAAAGTCGAGTAGTCCTCGCAGCGGTTCGAGACCCATACGGCGTCCTCTCGCAGCGGATGCTTTTCCGGAATCAGGGCGAAAAGATTCCGCTTGAACATCAGCAGGCAGGAGCCGCAGGGGAAGACTATCTTTTCGGCTTCCGCGGCGCGAAGTCGGCGGACGTTTTCTTCGGCGCACAGTCGGGCGGATTCAAAATCCCCGCTCCCCATCGCCGGGAGCCCGCAGCAGGCGGCGTCCCGGAAAACCGCTATCGACTTCCCCGACGCCTTCATCGACTCGTAGGAAAACCGCTATCGACTTCCCCGACGCCTTCATCGACTCGTAGGAGGCGCGCCCCACCCGCGGGAAAACATGATCGAAGACGCAACCGACGAACAGCATTACCTCGCCCGTGGCCGCTTCCCCGGATTTGAGGGATGCGATGAATCCCTTCCGGGGGAGCTTGGGGATGGTGCGCCCCGACAGGCCGAACGTTTCCGGGAACCGGTAATGCAGGCCGCTTCCGGTGGGGATTTTCTTCGCGAACAGCT
>JAENIX010000269.1 GCA_016844415.1 Actinomycetota bacterium
GCTGAACCAGGCGTTGTGAAGGTCCCGCATCTTCTTCGCCCCTTGCACCACGGGGTAGCCGCGATCCCCGGAGGGGACGGGGGCGTCGAAGAAGGCCGGCGAGTTGTACAGCTCGCTTGAGTACATGGCCTGGTCGTAGTTCGCCACCAGGTCCAGGAGGAACTTCTTTCCCGTGTCGGCGTTCTTGGAGTACTTGGGTATGATGTAGTTGTAGATCACATGCTCGCAGTTCCACCCCGCCCCCCTCGGACCTTTCAGCGCCGGCGTGAAGTAGATGTCCTTGGCGATTTCCGGGACTTCCTTCTGCGCGGATCGATAGGCCGAAATGGAGTTGAGGATGAAGCTGGCCCGGCCGGCGATCAGCGCCTGGTTGTTGGAGACGGCGGTCCATGCGAAAACCTCGGGGACCATCGCCTCCTTGAACAGGCGGGCCATGTAAGATACGGCTTCGATGGTCTTCGGATTGTTGAGAACGACGTTCTCCTTCGCGTCCTGGATGCTGCTGTCGTAGGACCAAATCAGTCCGCGGGCCGCCATGTTGGAGTCGAGCTCCTGCGATAGGCCGATGCCGAGCTGGATCCCCTGGTCCTTCTTGATCTTGCCGCCGTAGGTGATCAGGTCTTCCCACGTCACCGGACCGTCCGCCTTGCCCGCCTTCTCCCACAGGCTCTTCCGGTAGCAGCCCGGGTCGATGGTCCAGCCGGGGATGAAGCTGTAGAACTTCTTCGTGTTCGGGTTGTACGAGCTCCTCCTGCATAGGGGGTGCATCTTCCCGAACCGCTTCTCCGCCTCCTTCACGACGTCGCCCAGGTCGAGCACGCTCGGCTCGAACTGCGACGGCGGAGAGATCCACTCGATCAGGTCGTGCCCCGCGCCTGCCGAGATTTCGGCCGCGGTCCGGGAGGGGATCTCCGCCAGCCCGATGTGGTCCACGGTGACGTTGACGCCGTTTTTCTCCCCCCACTTCTTTGCGTAGTTGTCGTACCACTCCTTGTCGAACTTCCCGGCCGCGTAGCTGCGCCCGGGGATGATGATCGCCGGCGCAACTCCCATCGCGAGCGTCCCGATGCCGGCGGCTTTGACGAACTCCCTGCGGGTCATGCCCTTCCTGCCCGATTTCGCCATACCGTGCCCTCCTCCCTCCGACTTTGGATCGCGGTCAAAACAACAGATATAATATCATCGAGTTGCCGTGCCTGGTCAATCGCGAACGTCCATCGCGTCACGCAGGCCGTCCCCTATAAGATTGAACGCCATCACGGTGGCCATGATAGCCAGCCCCGGCACGGCGGCGATGTGCGGGGCGACGAACAGGAAATGCCTCCCCTCGTTGATCATCGCCCCCCAGGAGGGCGCCGGCGGCGCGACGCCAAGGCCCAGGAAGCTCAAGCCCGCTTCGGCGACGATGGCGCGGCCGATCCCGAAAGTCGCCTCCACGATTATGGGCGAGAGGGCGTTCGGGAGGACGTGTGAAACAAGGATTCTCGCGGGCGGGTTCCCCGATGCGCGCGCCGACTCCACGAACTCCATCTCCTTGACCTTCATCACCTGCGCCCGGATGAGACGCGCGTAGCCGACCCACCCCAGGAGCGAAAGCGCGATCAGCACGTTGCGCAGGGAAGGGCCCAAAACGGCGGTGATCCCGATCGCCAGGAGTATCCCCGGGAACGCCATCAGCACGTCGCAAACACGCATGAAGAGGTGGTCCACGCGGCCGCCGAAGAATCCGGACGCGGATCCGGCGATCAGGCCGATGGTAAGGGATATTGCTACCGTGCCCAGGCCGACGAGGACGGAAATCCTCGAGCCGTGGATCGCCCGGGATAGCAGGTCCCGCCCAAGCTTGTCCTGTCCCAGCCAGTGGGAAGCGGAGGCGCCGGACAGCCCGGAGTCGAGGTCCTGAGCACTCGGGTCGAAAGGGGAAAGCCAGGGGGCAAGCAGCGCGAAGAGGAGAAGCGCTGCCACGACTGCAAGGCCCGCCGCCGCTGCCCGGTGGCGCAGGAACCGCGACACGATGCTCCTCCGGATGGCGCGCCCCGGTTCAGTCATGGCGGATCCTCGGATCGAGGCGGGAATAGAGAAGGTCCGTCGCAAGGTTCACCGCGACGGTGCAAAGTGCGATGAACAGTATGCACCCCTGGACGAGAGGGTAGTCGCGGGCGTCGATCGCCTGGATGGTGAGGCGCCCGATCCCGGGCCAGGAAAATATCGTTTCGGTGATGATGCTCCCGGCCAGCAGCGCCCCGAACTGCAGCCCCAGGACGGTCAGGACCGGGATAAGCGAGTTCCGGAGCGCGTGGCGCAACACCGCCGCCCTGCGGGAGAGCCCCTTGGAGGACGCCGCCTTGACGTACTCCTGCCGTATTTCCTCGAGGAGCGACGAGCGCAGCATCCGCATGAGAATGGCCGCCATCCCCATGCCCATCGTGAGCGCGGGGAGAACGAGGTGACGGACCGTGCCGAATCCCGCCACGGGGAAAAACCCCAGGTGGATGGAGAAGACCAGGATCAGGAGCGGGCCGAGCCAGAAATTCGGCATCGAAAGCCCCAGCATCGCCAGCAGGGAAGATAGGTGGTCGATGATCGAATTCTGCCGCATGGCCGACAGCACCCCGAGAGGGACGGAGATGAGAAGGGCGACGAGCATGGAAGCCGCGGCAAGGAGAAGCGTGGCGGGGAAGCGTGAGAGGATTTCGCGGGCAACCGGCTCCCGGCTGCGGAAGGAGACGCCCAGGTCGCCCCTGGCCAGCCCGCCGAGGAAATCCATGTACTGTGCGACGATCGGGCGGTCGAGCTTGAGTTCCCTGCGA
>JAENIX010000066.1 GCA_016844415.1 Actinomycetota bacterium
GATCTCCGGCGCCGCGTCGGCCAGGGAAAGCGTGTGCGCCGGCTCCTTCCTTACAACAACGAAAAGGCTGAAGCCCCGATCCCGCGGGACGACCCCGCTTACCCCGCCCTCCTTCAGGGAGAAGAGCTCCGCGGCAAGCTCCGTCGGGAGGTCTTCCCGGGAAACGTCCCCGAGGTCGGCGGACGTGGGCCGGATCTCGTCGGTCGAGAAGCGCTCGACGACCTTGCCGGGGCTTTCCCCCTCCTCAATCCGTTTTCGGGCGGAGAGGGCGCTCTCCTCCGAATCGAAAAGGAACTGGCTCACCCGGACCCGCTCGGGGAGAGACAGCTGTTTCGCCCGCCTGCGGAAAACATCGTCCACTTCCTCCTCCGGAACAAAAGGGAACGGGCAAGCCCCGCCCGCCAATTCTCCATGTCCGTCCCGGCCTGCAGAAGCGCCTTCTCCAGGCCGCCTGGCGGGAAGTCAGAGCGGAACCGCTCGATCTCCTTCTCCACTTCGGAGCCGGAGACGGAAACTCCAAGCCGTTCACCTTCCGAAACGACAACTGCGCGCTCTATCAGGATGCGCAGCGCATCCTGCACCTCGCCGCGGCCGGCGCTTTTCGTCGAGACGGAAGGCGAAAGTCCCCGGCGGGCGGCGATCTCGTTCTTGAGATCCTTCAATGATATACGCGCCCCGTTGACCTCGGCCACCACGACATCCGAATCCGGGCGCGGGGCCGGTTCCCGCGAGCAGGAGAAAATAAGGGCCGCCAGGGCGGCGGCCAGGGCCATACGCGCGGAAACCCGGAGTGAACGAGGAAGCATTATATTTAATGCGCCGTCTTCAGTACCCTGTTTGGGTTTGGCCCGCTCCTCCGGACGGGGGCGGCGCCCCCCTCGCCGGGTTCCGGGAGGCACCAGGCGGCGCGGCCTGCGCTTCTTCCTGTTTCACCATCATCTGGATCTTGGACTGCTGCCTCACCTGGGAAAGGAGGTTCTCGAACGCATCCCGCTGCGCCTGCTCCCGCAGGTCCGCCGCTATCTGTCCCTTCACCTCTTCAAAGGGCTGCACCCCGGCGGGCTTCTTCTCCCCCACGCGGATAAGATGGAACCCGTAGGATGTTCGGACCGGGCCGGCCACCGAGCCGGACGCGGCGGCGAAAGCCGCAGCCTCGAACGTCCTGTCGAACTTCCCCCGCTCGATGAAACCGAGGTCGGCCGCGACCCCTCCCTCCTTCGCCGCCGTTTTAATCATCTCTTCGAAAGCCGTTCCGCTCTTCAACTTGCGGGCGGCCGCTTCCGCCTGCGTCCGTTCCTTGAAAAGCAGATGGCTCACACGCACCCGCTCGCCCACCCGGAAAGCCTCGGCGTTGGCCTCGTAGAACTTCCGGAGCGCATCGTCCGAAAGTCCCGGCGCCTTTTCCGTCACGTCCCGCAGCAGAGCCTCCAGGAGGATCGACCTGCGCGCCATGTTCAGCCGTTCGCGGACCTCCTCGCGGCGGTCGTACCCGCGCCGCAGCGCCTCCTGCATCAGGAGGTCCCGGGTGATAAGGCTTTCCAGGAACTGCGACCTGCCCGCCGGCGTGTCAAGGATCGGCCGGACGTAGGGAGGCAGCGACTTCGCCTCTTCCTCGACCGCCGCCTCGGTGATCGGTTGGCCGTTCACCATGGCGAGCACCTTCCCCGCTTTTCCCGTCTCAGCCCCGCTGCAGGCCCACAGGAACGGAATCGTCCCCACGATCAGCGCCACGGCAAGCTTGCGCATGCGCTTCGCCTCCCTCCAGTTGTTGGTGCACCGTCGATTCCTTTGAAATATTATATGCTACGCCCCGGCGGAAAGCGGTTCAACAGGTATTTGGCCGCAGCAAGGACCGCATCCGGGTCTTCCGCCGGAATCCTCATCGCCAGCACCTCCCCGCGAACGAAGTGGAATTTCTTCCTGTCCTTCATCACCCACTGGACCAGGAGGCCGCGGTCGACCTCGGACATGTCCGAAAGCGTGAGAAAGAGCGAGCCATTCCCGCGCTTGAGCTCCCTGACGCCCACCGAGCGCATCAGGACCCGAAGCCGCGAAAGGTCGCAAAGCGCCCGGGCCGGGCCGGGAAGTCGGCCGAACCTGTCCAAAAGCTCCAGTTCCAGCTCGTCGGCGGCGTCCATCGTCCTTGAAACCGCCAGCTTCCGGTAGAAATCGAGCCGCACCCCCGCCTCGGGGATATAGTCGTCGGGCAGGAAGGCCGGCATGCGGAGGTCGAGCTCGGGCTCTTCCTCCATGGCGGCCGCTCTCCCGGAAAGCTCGGCCATCGTCTCCGACAGGAGCTGCGTGTAAAGCTCGTACCCGACCTGGTGGATCTGCCCCGACTGGTCTTTCCCGAGCAGGTTGCCGGCCCCGCGGATCTCCAGGTCGTGGGAGGCGATCTTGAACCCGGAGCCCAGCTCCGTCAGCTCCTCCAGCACGGCCAGCCGCTGCGCCGCCTCCTTCGTGATCGCGATATCCTTCGGCACCAGGAAGTATGCGTATGCGCGGTGCCGGTCGCGTCCCACGCGGCCGCGCAGCTGGTAGAGCTGGGCGAGCCCGAGGCGGTGCGCCTGGTTGACGAGGATCGTGTTCGCGTTGGGAAGGTCCAGCCCCGCTTCGATTATGGCCGTGCACAGCAGGAGGTCGACCCGGCGCGACGCGAAGTCGGCCATGGCGAGAGCGAGCCCCTCCTCGTCCATCTGCCCGTGGGCGACCCCGATCCGGACTTCCGGGAGGGTTTCCTTGAGGAACCTCTCCATCGCGGGGAGGGTCTGGACGCGGTTGTGGACGAAGAAAACCTGCCCGCCGCGGCGGATCTCCCGGTCCACCGCTTCCCGGACCGTCTCCTCGGAGAAGGGGAGGACGAATGTGCGGATGGAGAGGCGGTCCTCCGGAGGGGTCGCGATGATGCTGATGTCGCGGATCCCGGAGAACGCCATGTGAAGCGTCCGCGGGATCGGCGTGGCCGACAGCGTGAGCACGTCCACCGCGGCGCGCAGCCGCTTCATCTTCTCCTTCTGCGCCACGCCGAACCGCTGCTCCTCGTCGATGACCACGAGCGCAAGGTCCTTGAAGGATACGTCCTTCTGCAGGAGCCGGTGCGTGCCGACGATGATGTCAACCTTCCCGAGCGCCAGCTCCTTCACGACCGACGCCTGCTCAGGCTTAGACCGGAACCGGGAGAGGTTCTCGACCCGGACCGGGTAGCCGGAAAGACGCCTGCAAAACGTCTGGTAATGCTGCTCGGCGAGGATGGTGGTGGGAACCAGGACCGCCGCCTGGCGGCCGTCCTGCACCACCTTGAACGCGGCCCGGATGGCCACTTCCGTCTTGCCGTACCCCACGTCCCCGCATACGAGCCGGTCCATCGGGCGGGGGGAAGTGAGGTCGTCCGTGACCTCCCTTATCGCTCTCTGCTGGTCCGGCGTCTCCTCGTGGTCGAAGGAAGCCTCGAACTCCCGGTAGATCTCGTCCGGCGCGGCGGACGGGGGGCGGACAGCCAGCTGCCTCTTCGCCTGGATCGAGACCAGGTCCTGCGCCATCGCGAGCAGTGAGTCGCGCACGCGCTGCTTGGCCCGCTGCCATGCGGTCCCTCCCAGGCGCGCCAGCTTCGGCCTGGCTTCCTCGGAAGCGACGTAGCGCTGGACGCGGGACATCTTCTCCACGGGGACGAAGAGCCGGTCGCCGCCCGCGTATTCCAGGACGAGGAAATCGCCCTCCACCCCGGCGGCCGCGCGGCGCAAAAGCCCCCGGTATACACCGACTCCGTGATCCACGTGGACGGCCAGATCGTTGACGCGTATCTCCCTTAGCGAGAATTCCTCGGCTGGAAGCTCCGTCTCCCGGTGCCCCCGGCGGGCGCGGGCCTTCTCGCCGAAGACCTCCGTTTCGGTCACCACCGCCACGCGCAACTCGGGGAGGCGGAACCCGCGCGTCACTTCGGAACAGCAGAGGGCGACTCCACGTTGGCCTTCGAGCGAATCGGCAAGCGTCGCCCCGGTGGAAAGCGGAAGCGCGTACCTTGCCAGCAACTCCTCCATGCGCCCGGTCTGGGAAGGAGTAAGGGAAGTCACGACGAAACGGTCTCCCCGCTTCCACCACTCCGCAGCCGTGGCGGCAAGTGGGTACAGAAGCCCTTCCGTGCCCGACGCCACCGTGCTCCGCCGTATGTCATCGTTCCCTTTCGCGTCGATCTCGCCGCGGACGAAGTCCTTGCGTCCGAAGGGGGCCGTTTCGATCGAGTCGAAACACAGCAGCGCGGTGTTCTCGAACTCCCTTAGAAGCTCATCCGGCGTTACGAACAGCTCCGCGGGGGCAGGCAGACCCGCCGGAAGGCCAGGCCGTGCATGGTTGCCCTCGGCGTCGGCGAACGCGACGCGCGCCCGTGAAACGCACGCCACCGAGTCGATCCCCGCTATCACCGCATCGTCGGGGAGGTATTCGAACAGCGAGGAGGCGCGCCCGTAGAGATGCGGCAGCGCCGACTCTATCCCGTGGTACCGGATCCCCTGGCGAAGCGCATCCCGAAGGCCCGCGCCGGCCTTTCCGGCCGCCGCGGACAGGTAATCCGGCCGCGTGATGACCTGTGAGCAGGGAAGGATAACCAGCTCTCCCCCTTCATTCCCCTCCGCGCCGGCCCGCGACAGGGTCCGCTGGCTGACGGGGTCGAACCAGCGCACCGACTCGACCCGGTCGCCGTCCAGCGTAAGCCGCGCGGGCAGCGGGTGTCCCGGGCTGTACACTTCGACTATTCCGCCCCGTACGGAGAAGTCCCCCGGTTCCGCGGTCGAGGGAAGCCTTGCATATCCCGCCTCGGAGAGGTGCCGGGCCAACTCCCCCACGTCTATCTCCGTACCCGCGGAAACTCTTCGCACGGCCTGAAGGAACACCTCCCTTGGAAGCGTCTTCTCGACCGCCGCCTCCACGGAGCAGACCACGGCCACCGGACCGCCCGCCGCAAGCCGGTAAAGCGCCCTCACCCTGTCGTGGACCGCCGGCGCGTACGGAGGGATCGCCTCGTACGGGGCCGCCTCGGTGGAAGGGAAAAGGACCGCGGCCCCCGGAAACGGTGGCGGGGGCGGGGCCCCCGGAAACGGTGACGGGGGCGCGCCTCCCGGGCCCAGGTACGCCGACATTTCCCGGAAGGTCTCCTCCGCCTCGTCCGTCGTGGTCGCAAGGACAAGAACTGTCCGCGCAAGCCTGCGCAACAGCCTGGAGACGATGAACGACCGGGCTCCGGCGGGCGCCTTGAGGACCTGCACACACGGATGGCCCTTGGTCTCGAAGGCGCGCGCGATGTGTTCGAAGGATATGGCGGGCAAAGGGGAAAACATCTTTTCGCGGTTCACGCGGCGTCGCGCGGGATGCGCAGCATCGCCTCCAGGGCGGCGTGGGCCTTTTCCCTGATTTCGCCCGGGACGGTCACCACTGGGGAAAGCGACTTGAGCGAATCCCGGACATCCTCCAGCGTGGTGAGCTTCATGTTGGGGCAGATCAGCGCGCGGGATGCCAGGTGGAATTTCTTCTCCGGGTTTTCCTTCCTGAGCCGGTAGAGGATCCCCATCTCCGTCCCCACGATGAACTCCAACGCTTCGGAGTTCTTGCACCAGGCGTACATCCCCGAGGTGGACTTCACGGCATCGGCCATCTCCACGACTTCGGGGCGGCATTCCGGGTGGACCACCAGCAGGGCGCCCGGGTGCGCCTTCCGCGCCTTATCGACATCGCCCGCCGTGACCCGATCGTGTGTGGGGCAATACCCGTCCCACCAGGAGAGCCGCCTCCCGGAAACCCCGGCGACATAGAGGGCCAGGTTACGGTCGGGCACCATGAAAATCTCCTTCTCCGTGGGGATCGAGCGGACGACGTTGACCGCGTTCCCCGAAGTGCAGCAGACGTCGGATAAGGCCTTTACCTCCGCAGAGGAATTTACGTACGTGACGACGACGGCGCCCGGGTGGGCGTTTCGCCACCGGCGAAGGTCGTCCGCCGTGATCATGTCCGCCATCGGG
>JAENIX010000270.1 GCA_016844415.1 Actinomycetota bacterium
GCTGTACATATACCAGGAAAAGCTGATCCCCCGGGTGCAGCCGCGCGGCTCATAGTTGGGAATGGTGTGGTCGAACTGGGGATAGTCGTTGGCCTGCAGTTCCCACGCCACGACCCCGTCCTTGACGTGCACCATCCAGCTGCACCCGCCGGTGCAGTTGACCCCGTGCGAGCTGCGAACTACCTTGTCGTACTGCCAGCGGTTCCGGTAGAACTCCTCCCAACGCTGGTCCGCACCGGCACGGTCGTCCTTGATTCGCCCGCTCGACATCACCGGATCCTCCTTTTGTACAGCGTCAATCCGACGATCAGGCAGACGAATATGCCGACTCCCGTCGCCGGGTAATGATCGCAGGCGACGGAAGACTTGCGCGCCACGGCATCCTTGGAAAAAGCGACGAGCGCGGTGGTTTCCTCTTCGGTCAGCGGCCGGGACGCGTAGATTTTCCTCATGATCGGGAAGTTGAGGCTCTTCAACATCCCGCGGAGTCCCTGCTCGCCGACGGCCTCCATCCGTTTGCTCAGATCGACGGCCAGCGTGCCTCCCGCTATCCCCGAATAGCCGAATGAGTGACATGCCGCGCAGGGAGCGCCGCCGTTCGCGAAAGGCCTCCCCCCGTCCGGAGTCGCCACGGTTTCCGCGGGTTTAGTTTCCGGTTCGCCGGGCCGGGCGGTCTCGGGCGCCGCGGAAGGGGGAGTCGATCGAGCCGCCGTGACTTTCCCGCCAGGAGTCGCAGGAACGGATGTCGCCGCCGGAGCTGCCGGCAAAAGGGACTGGAGATAAGAGACGATCTTGCGGGCATCCTTCCGGCTCAAGCCCAGGTTAGGCATCTCGCCGCCGTACTTCTTCACCAGCGAGAGCTGGACCTTTTCGGCGGTCAGCTTGTCCGGCTCGACGATGATCCGCTCGAGCCACTCCGCCGGCCTCTTCCCTGCGACGCCTTTCAGGTCCGGGCCGCCCGAGTCGCCGCCTCCGATCGTGTGGCAGCCGGAGCACTCTTTCTCGAATAGCTCCTTCCCCGTATCCCCCCATGCCTGGGTGGAAACAAGCAGCAGGATGAGTAGCACGGAGAAATATCCCGGACGATCTCTCATGGAATCATCCTCCGGAGGAATGAAATTCTGTGAATGAAAAAGCGGACGGAAGGATCGGCTGGCAAAATGGATGGCAGTAGACATTGGTCAGGAAAGAAGAGCCGGCCATCTTGCCTTCCTTTGGTCAGCGATTATTAGGGATAATTATTCCATAAAAGTATAATAAAGTCAGAATCATATGTAGATAGACATAATCGTTATCAACTGCCGGCTCCTCATTTCCCCGGGTAATGTGGAACACTGAATGGGGAAGCGGGAAAATGGGAACACTGTGTAATTTGATAACGGCATCACCCATAAAGTTTCTGATATCAGACCCGATCGCAAGCGACTTTTCCCGATGATTTGCACTGAAGATGATATATCGTTTTATTTAGGAAGGTAATGTCCAGGGGGGGGATTTCATGTCGCTGAACGTGTATGTCCGTAAATGGGTCGACGAGGTCGCTGCGTTATGCCGTCCGGACGAGGTGGTCGTCTGCGACGGATCGGAAAGCGAGAATGAGCGATTCACCGCCGATGCGGTCAAGGCCGGAGTCCTGCTGCCTTTGAACCAGGAACGCCTGCCCGGGTGTCATCTGCACCGAAGCCACCCTAACGACGTCGCACGCACCGAGCAATCCACGTTCATATGCACTCCGGAGAAAGACGAGGCCGGACCCACGAACAACTGGATGGCGCCCGGCGAAGCGTACGAACGGATGTCGGGGATCTTCAAGGACAGCATGCGGGGCCGGAAGATGTATGTGATCCCGTTCCTGATGGGACCGAAGGGATCTCCGTTCGCGAAGGTGGGTGTAGAGGTCACGGACAGCATATACGTGGCGCTGAACATGCGCATCATGACCCGGATGGGGAAGGTCGCCCTCGATCACCTGGGCGAGTCCGGCGACTTCACGCGCGGGCTCCACTCCAGGGCAGAGCTCGACCCGGAACGCCGGTACATCTGCCACTTCCCCCAGGACAATACTATCTGGAGCGTAGGCTCGGGATACGGCGGCAACGCGCTTCTCGGAAAGAAATGCCTGGCGCTCAGAATCGCAAGCGCCCTGGGCCGCAGGGAGGGCTGGCTCGCCGAGCACATGCTCATAGTCGGCATCGAGTCGCCGGACGGCAAGGTTCATTACATCGCCGGCGCTTTCCCAAGCGCCTGCGGGAAGACCAACCTCGCCATGCTCGTCCCCCCGGCATCGCACAAGGGCTACCGGATATGGACGGTGGGAGACGACATCGCGTGGCTTCGCCCCGGGCCGGACGGACGGCTCTGGGCGGTGAACCCCGAAGCCGGTTTCTTCGGAGTGGTGCCCGGCACGAGCGCAAAAACCAACCCGAACGCGCTGGCGACGATCGGCCGGAACACCATCTACACGAACGTGGGATTGAAATCCGACGGTACGGCCTGGTGGGAGGGCGCCGACGGTGAACCGCCCGCCTTGTGCACCGACTGGAAGGGGAACAAATGGACCCCCGATAGTCCCGGCAAGGCGGCTCACCCGAACTCCCGCTTCACGACGCCCGCGAGCCAGTGCCCGTCGATCTCTCCGGAGTGGGAGAAGCCGGAGGGCGTGCCTATCTCGGCGATCCTGTTCGGATGCCGGA
>JAENIX010000067.1 GCA_016844415.1 Actinomycetota bacterium
CGCGGCTGTGATTTCGTTGACATGGAGGGGGATGGAGAAGATCGTCACGAGAAGCACGTTCCACGCGGTCCCTTCCCCGAGATACCCGGCTATCCATTCGCGCGGGATATACCGCTCCGCAATAACCGCGATGGCGACCCCCAGCAGCGTGAACTTCCCCGTCGTGAGAACCAGTTCCCACGCCTTGGCAAGGAACAGAACCACCTTGCCGCGCCCCTGGCGGGCGAGGCGGTTGCTCCACTGGTCGCCGCAGTTGCAGGCCAGTTCTCCCGGGCAATCCGCGGCATGGATGTCGATCTTCCCGGGAACGCGAAGGATCCCCGGGTTTCCGAAGAACCCTTTCCTCTCGAGGAGAAAGGATATCCCGCCGGCGAACGCGCCCATGAACAGCGCCGAGAAGAGCTTCAGGTTCGCCCACGCCGGTCCCAGTTCCCAGGCGGTGATCGTGTATCCGCTAGGGCTCATTAGCGGCGACACCAGCAGCAGCGTAAGCGCCGGCGCCAGCGGCACCCCGGAAGAGACGAGCGATACAAAGATGGGGATCGAGCCGCACGAGCAGAGGGGGCTGATCGTTCCGACGAGGATCGCTGCCGGGATTGCGTACGCCCCGAACCTGCCCAGGGAGTCCCGCATCCGCACGTGGAGACGGTATGTCCGGATTACCGCGCCTATCGCCACGCCGAGCAGGAAAAACGGCAGAACGTGCCATAGTTCCCACGCCAGCGCCCCTCCCAGATGGAGCAATTCCTCCTTCATCGCGTCACGCCGCTCCCCTTTGGCGAACGCCCATCCCTAAGAAAAAAATCCATCCCGCGAGGACCGCCAGTTTGCCGGCTGGGGCCACTCCCGCCGGGGACGAGCCGATTCCGAGAGTGACCGACAGCGAGGCAGCCAGGAGCATTCCCGCGACCGCCGCCGCCGCGTCCATGTCGCCGGTCGATGCCAGCACAAGCTGCCGGAAGGGGCAGCCGGAGATGAGTATCGCGCCGAACCCGACCATCGCCATCGCGAGAAAGGCCCACGCAAGGTCCGTGTGCGCGCCCGGCTCCAGCGTCACCGTGGGATGGAAGTTCCCGAGGGCCACGTTGAGCAGCAGCGCAACCGCGAGGAAGGCGACGGTGCCGGCGCCTTCCCTGAAATCGCGGGCAAGCACCGCGGTCTTGATGCTCCCCGTGACGCAGAACCGGCTTCGCTGGCCGGCCGCCCCGAAGAAGATCCCCGCTACGGCGGACACGACGAAGGGGGCGTGGTTCGCACCGACCCCGATACCGGTGGCGGCGAACAGGTCCGTGTTCATCGAAGCAGCGAAAAGCAGCAGGAAGGCGATGGCGGGCAGAGCAAGACCGGCCGTTTCCGGAATGGTCGTCTTCTCGCGGAATCCGAAGCCGTCCCGCAGGAAGATCGCCGCGAACGCGACGCCGGCGGCAAGCCCGAGCAGGCCGGCAGCCCCCGCGCCTCCGCCGCCGGCGGTCCGAAGCAGCGCCTTGATCGGGCAGCCGATGAACACTTCGCACCCCAGCAGGATAAATGCTCCGCCGACGAAATGAAGGGCGGGAGAAGAGCCTCCCCGGACCCGGAACTCCCGCGAGGAGAAGGCGGCGAAGAACGCCCCGAGGACGATCCCGAGCAACTCGGGACGAAGGTAGCTCTGCGAGGATTTCGCGTGCATGTGCAGCGCGCCGGCGACGTTGACGAGAAAACAGGATGCGCACAGTCCGCTCGACGCCGGATTTCCCAGGACGGTAAGGCCGACGGCCACGGCGCCGAAAAGCCCGCCCAGAACCGCGAGCGCCCCTGCCGATTCAGGGTAGGCGAAGACCTTACGGATCATCCGCACCCTCCGTACATCCTCCGGAAGAGGAACGAGGCGTCCCGGAGGGCGGCCGGGGCCGCTGAGATCCCTCCCTTGCGCAGCTCCGAAATCCACGTCCTCACCTTGACCTCGAAATCCGCGCCCAGGAATTCCGGGGATCTGCGGTCGACGATCCGCGGACGCCGCATGACGGCTTCCCGGTAATGGACGAGCGCCTCTGTCACATCGCCCTTGATTTCCGCCGCCCTTGCCCGCGAAAGGTGTTCATCCGCCGACGGCCCGTCGGGAAGACCCGCTTCCCGGACCTCCAGCGGGTCCGCGGATACCGCCACGAAGACGGCCGCGGCTGCGGCAAGCGCGATCAGGACAACCCCAAGGGCGGTGAGCCGTTTCCCCGTCAGGCGGTCCAATGTTCCTCCGGGGGCATCAGAATTTCTCGTAGGGAGGGAGGTTCGCCGTCTTCGCCATCCGCCTCAGCACTTCGAACTCCTCGTCGGACGCCGGGACGTAGCCTTTAATCCCGCCCCTTATCGATACGTTCAGACGCTCCCCTACAACTTCGACGAAATCGTTCGGTGAGAGGCGGAGAAGCGCCTCCCTGACCTTTCCGGCGGTGGTTTCATCGACGTGCGGCAGGGCGAAGAAGGCGCAATTCGGGACCGGCTCCGATTCGGCAATCACGCGGAAATCGGCCTTCCTGACCTTTCCTTCCGCCTCCATCCGCTCGATGTCGCCGAATTTCACCGCCCCCGCGTCCACTGCGCCGTGGAGAACGGAGTAGACCACCTTTTCGTGCTGCCACGCGCCCGGCAGGAAGGTGTATTTCCCGAGCGTCGTCTCGGGGTCGTGCCCCGCCTTGACCATTATGTAGTACTGCGTGATGTATCCTCCAGGAGAGAAGGCCGGCCCGAATGCCATCGTCCTGCCCTTAAGGTCGCCGATCGAACGGATCGGCGAGTCGTTCCGGACGACGATCAGCCCGCCGGTGTCCTTTCCCGTCTCCTCCTTGACTTCCCTGGCCAGAAGTGTGGCGCGCGACTTCGCCTGCACATTGATGTAGACGTAGCCGTTCGCCTGGAGGACGTCGAACTCCCCGCGCTGCGCCATGTCGACGAAATCGAACGTGTTGACGTGGGAGGCGATCACCTTCCGCCCCAATTTCCTCTCCAGGTAGGCGCGAAGCGGCTCGAACCGCTGACGGTTCTCCTCGACCGAGTTGCAGACCTGGAACGCCACCCTCAACGGGGGCTGGGGGGGGCGCAGGAATCCTTTTGCCACGACCGCCGCGGTGCCGAGGAGGAGAAGGGCGAACACCACCCTCGAATATCTACTCAATGCGGACAACCCCCAGGCCCGGCGCTACCTTTCCGTCGTAGACCGGGTTCGCCGCGCCGCGCCCGCTTTTTAGTTCCACACCACGGAGGGTCATCTCCGCCGGGCCACCCAGCTTCACCGCGTAACGGCCGTACTCCGTTATCGTCCCCCCGGTGACGAACGCCTTCGCGCCCGTCGCGCTGATGCCGTCGAGCCTGCATCGCGAAACGGTTGCACCGTCGATTTTAACATCCCCCTCCTGGAGCGCGATACCCGCCAGCCCGCCGGCCTCAACGGACAGCCGCTCCGCAACGACCGTGCCCTCCTGAACCGAGACCCCCACGAACGATTCCCGCACGGCGCCGCCGGAAAGCTCCACACGGCTTTCCCGCAGGCGGATCCCGTACCATCCCGTCCGGGATAGATCGGGGGAGGATAATTTCACGCGGCTGCGGAAGAAGTTGGCTCCAGACACGGTATCCCGCAGGCGCAAGCCGTCGATCCTCACGTCGGAGTCGCGGCACCGCAACCCGCTCAGGGAGTCCGCCACCTCCACGCCGGTCAGTTCGACATCCGACTCCTGGAACTGGATCCCCCTGAAGCACCCGGAGATCCGGATCCCCTTGCCGCGGAACCGGCTGAAATGCGCGTGCAGCCCGCGATAGGCCCCGGCGATCTCTACGTTTTCCAGGACGTTCTCCCCCTGGTCGCTCGCCATGAAGTTTATGGCGTCCCAGCGGCCGGGCCCGGCGCCGTCGAGCGGGTAGAAACCGATCGGGCGCTCCTTCGTCCCCCGCGCGTCAAGGTTCCCCTGGAGAAATATACCGCTCTCGCCTATCCCGTCCCCGTCCGTGTCGCGGAAAACGAAAAAGATCCGGCTTCCCGGCGCGATCGAAAGGGTCGATCCCGGCGCCACGCGGATGACCCCGTCGACGACGACGTCGCCGGAAAGCTCGCGGCTTCGGGCGATGAAAGTGTCCCCGAGGCGAAGCGCCCCGGAGGCCGGCGCCGGCTTGGGCGCGTCGCCGCGTTGAGAAAGGATGCGGCCATCCCAGGCAACCACGTCCGCCTCCTCGCTCCGCCGGAAGAGGAACGTATCGGGGAAGGGGGGCGCTCCGGGGAACCGGACCGCCCCGACGCCGTTTTTCTCGAGGCTCACTTCCCCTTTCCCTGCCCACGCCGGAAGCCTTCCCGCGAAAAGCGCCACGCCCACCCTGCAGTCGGCGACCGTGAGGGCGCCAGCGGCCGTCACGGCGCCTCCCCCGAGGACCGCGATCCCCGCCTCTGCGCCGGATATCACGCTGTCCGTGAATTCGGCCCGTCCGCCGTCCACCACAATCCCTCCGCTGCGGCCCTGGAAAAGGAATCTCGCCCCCTCGGCACGCATCGTCCCGCGAACGACCATCTCCGTCCCCCCGTGGAAATACTCCGGATCCACCTTGGAGGATTCGCTCCTGTCGAACGAAACGACCGTCCCCGGCGCGACGTGAAGCTTCGCGCCCGGCAGGACGAGAAGGTCTTCCGTCACCCGGACGCGCCCCGCGAGGCGTACCTCGCCCGAAATCTTCCCGCCGATCCGGACCTCGCGCACGTCGGGGCCGGCGGTTTCGGTGACGCCCGCTGACACGGGCCGGCTATACATGAATTGAACGGAGGCGATCAGGATAAATACCGGCAGGGCCGCCGCTACCGGAATCTTCCGGGCCTTCCGGATTCCAGGCATCAACGTCCCTGCGGGCCGAAGGCGAGCGTCCCGGGGAGGAACCGGCCGCCTGCCAGGCGAACGGAGACGGGACCTAGCCGCTCCTCGGCTGCTCCGCCCGGTACCCCCTCGACCGCCCTGCGGATATATGCGATATATTCCCCGTCCCCCGGAAGATGAACGGAGAATCTGCCGGACCTGGAGACGACCGAGGAACGCGCGAGCGGCCGCCCGATCGTCTCCGGAGGGCTGTAGAAGAATACTATGTACCCTCCCGCCGCCTCGCCGGACAGTGTCGCGGTACCCTCTGCTTGCGCCGCGGCTTCGGCCGCAGGGGCCTTCCGGTCATCTTCCCCCAACAGGCCGCGCTTCCGGAACATCGGGATCTCCATGGACAGGACGCTTCCTCCCGGCAGGTCGACCGGGAAATACGGATACACCCCGAACAGCCCCCCCTCGTCGACCATCCCGATGGCCGCCCCCGTGACTCGCTTCCTCGCGGAAACAAGGTATTTCCCGGGGGTGAGGAACAGCCTTGCGATCCCCTCTTCATCCGTAAGAGCCGATGCCTCGCCTGCGCCCCTGAAATCAGGTGCGTCCGGCCGAAACGCATGGACGGCGACCGCAATTTCCGGCCTGCCCATGAGCGTCGCCCGCGCGACGATTGAAGACCTGGCATCCGCCGAGGGGCGGTATCTCCCTTTCGGAGGGGCGGACACTGCCGGCAGCCCCATCTCCCGCGTTTCCCCGTAAGCGACGACCACCGGGTTGTTTCCCGGCAAGGCGAAGAGCATCCCCCCGGAAGTATCCGCTCGCCCTGAAACGAAATAACGTCCAGGGGGCAGTGAAAGCAGAAACGACCCGTTTTCGTCCGTCATACTACTGGCGACGTGGCCGTCCCCGAATTCCTTTCACGGGATCACTGCCGGCGACGAACACACCGCGGATCGCCGCCCCCGTCACGGGAGGGCGAGCCAGCACCGGCGAAAGCAAAATCTTCCCCAACCCAGACTGATTCCTTCCGTCGTAAACCGTCGCCCTCGCCTCCTCTTCACTGGACGTGCCCCACCAGTTCCCGGAAAGATCGATGTCGTCGGAATGGAGATCCCCCATGCGCGCGTTGAAGTTCCGGTTGTCGTAGATCGCGTTTTCGCGAACTACCGACGCGGAGTTCTTCGAATGCAGAAAAACTCCGTCGCCGTTCCCATAGACCAGGTTCCTCCTGATCACGTTGCGGCACTCCCGGAAGTTGATCCCGCGGATCTCGTTCCGGGTGAACACGGAGTCCTCGAGCGTGACGCGGGAGACCCCCAGGCGCACCCCCTCGTCGTTCGCCCGGAAGATGCATTTACGGATCGAGATTTCGGAAAAATGGGCATGGAAGGCGTAGCGTGCGCCCTCGAAAATGCAATTCGAAAAGCGGCTTCCCGAACTGAAGGAGAA
>JAENIX010000271.1 GCA_016844415.1 Actinomycetota bacterium
AGCGGAAGGTATCCAGGCCTCCGGATCTCCACGATGATCTGATCAAGGTCATCACCGGTCCAAGGCGATCGGGTAAATCCTTCTACGCCGTTCATCTGCTGCGCCAGACCGGTTCTTTCGGCTACGTCAACTTCGATGATGAGCGGTTTGCCACGCTTGGCGACTATGATCGGATCGTGAGCGCCGTCAACGGCGTCTATGGCAATCCCCGCTATCTGCTTCTTGACGAAATCCAGAATCTCCCCCGGTGGGAGCTGTTTGTCAATCGCCTGCAACGACAGGGATTCCGCCTTCTCATTACGGGGAGCAACGCCAATTTGCTGAGTTCGGAGCTGGCCACGCACCTGACGGGCCGGCACACCGTCATCGTCCTTTTCCCCTTTTCTTTTGAAGAATACCTGGCGACTTCCGGTGTAGAACGGACGACAGCGGAGACGGCGGCCGCCCTCGAGACGTACGCGGAACAAGGGGGCTATCCGGAGCCGCTGCTCAAGAAAATCGACCGGCGCGATTATCTGCACACCCTGATCCAGTCCATCCTCTACAAAGACATCGTCCGCCGCTTCCGGATCCGTTCGGTTCAGGGGATGGACGATTTGGCCCTGTATCTGATGTCCAATATCGCCCGGGAGTACTCGTTCAATACCCTGTCCAAGGTGACCCGCTGCAGCAGCGTTCATACCGTTGAGAAGTATATCCGCCATCTTCAGGAGGCATTCCTGTTTTTTTCGCTGAAGCGGTTCTCGTATAAGGTGAAAACACAGGCAAGCCACAACAAGAAAATCTACTGTACGGATAACGGCCTGACGGTGGCCGAGGGTTTTCGTTTCAGCGCGGACCGGGGGGCGCTATATGAAAATCTGGTGGCCGTTGCCCTCAGAAAAAGGGAAATCGGCGGCGCCATTTCCGTTTTCTACTGGAAAAACCCGCAAAATGAAGAGGTGGATTTTGTGGTGAAGGAAGGTTTGCGGATCACACGGTTGATTCAGGTTTGCGCGGACATTTCGAATCCGAAGACCCTCAAGAGGGAAATGCGGTCCCTGATCAAGGCGTCTCGGGAGTTGAATTGCGAAGAACTGCTGCTCCTGAATCCCCGGGAGGCCCGGACGGAAACGATCATTTGGCGGAATGCAGAGCGACAAATCCGGCTCGTGCCGCTTTGGCAGTGGCTCCTTGAAAATTCGTGAAGAGACCAGGCCTGGACCAGTATTGACTTAGTCTTGGGACTTAGTTTAATATTTATGCATAACGTCCGGCACGGAGTTTGAGTATGGCAGTGGTCGTGAATGTCCATCAGGCAAAGACGCACCTTTCCCGGCTCCTCAAGCGGGCCCACGATGGTGAGGAAATTCCTCAAGCGGGCCCACGATGGTGAGGAAATCATCCTGGCCAAGGGCGGCAAGCCGTATGCCCGGCTGGTCCCTCTTGAAGAGGGGAAGCCGCGGGTCCCCGGGATCGCAAAAGGGCGCCTTGGCAAGGAGTTCTTCGAGCCGCTTCCGGAAGAGGAACTGAAAGCGTGGGAGGAATGAAGGTCCTTCTCGATACCCACGTTCTCCTCTGGTGGTTGTTCGACGACCCGGCCCTGTCGCAACCCGCGCGCGATGCGATACGCGACCCGGGTAATTCAGTCCTGGTCAGCGCCGCCTCCGCATGGGAGATCTCCACGAAGCACCGGCTTGGGAAATTGCCGGAGGCGGGAGAAGCGGTCGGTAACCTGCCGGCCCTCCTTCGCAGCGCCCGGATGGAAGCTCTTCCGGTTACGGTCGAGCACGCCCTTGCGGCGGGTGCGCTTCCCGGACCTCACCGGGATCCTTTCGACCGTGTGCTGATCGCCCAGTCCCGCCTCGAGGATCTCCCCGTGGTAACCGCGGACCCTGTTTTCGGCCGATATTCCGCGCGCACCGTATGGTGATCGGTCCACGGCAGGAACTCGACCCCCGGGACCTCACCGCCAATCCATGGCGATTTAAGCGATTTTGTTGATTTTGTAACTGATGGCATATAGCATATATATGCAACGTGGATATCCTGGGGAGTCGAAGATGAAAAGGACGACCGTATTTGCCGACGAGCGCCTGGTCGAGGAACTGAAGAATCTCTCGGCGATGGAGAAAAGAAGCTTCGCCGACGTCGTCAGGGAGGCCATGGAGGAATATGCCGCCAGGAAAAGGAAACCCGCCGGACGGCTTTCCTTCATCGGCGCCGGCGAGAGCGGCCGCGGCGACGTGGCGGAAAAGCACGAAGAACTTCTGTGGAAAAAATAGGCAGGGCCGAACCGGCGCTAGTCGACACCGGCATCATATACGCCCTCGCCGACAGGAACGATGATTGGCACGGCAGGGCGGTCGGATTCGTTTCGGGATTTCGCGGGAGGCTCATCGTCCCGTGGGCGGTGATCCCCGAGGCGTGTTACCTGCTGAACGCCTATATCGGCCAGGCAGCCGAACTGGCTTTCCTTAAAACGCTGGTCGATCGGGAGATGTCCGTAGAGCAGCTCGAAGGCCAGGACCTGGTTCGCACGGGTGAAATCATGAAACGTTACCCCGGCGCGAATGTCGGTTTCGTCGATGCCTCCGTGGCGGCGATGGCCGAGCGACTTAAGATAACGGTGCTGCTGACCACGGATCGAAGGCATTTCTCCATTATCAAGCCCGCCCATTGCGAAGGGTTCACTCTGGTTCCATGACCCCGGAACCGGTTGGGCGCGAAATCCTTGACTGCCGGTTTCGTGGTGACGTATAATCAACAACGATTAGTACGTCACGAAGGAGAATAATGCCGTGCAATCGAAACTTACCTTGCGACTTGAAGACAAACTGATCCGCGAGGCTAAATCCTTCGCCGCCGAGGCCGAAGTTTCAGTGTCGAAACTTGTGGCCGATTACTTTCTCCTGCTCATGGCCGGAAAATCGACGGCGCGGAAGACCGGAGCGCCGGTGACCCGGTCCTTGCGCGGAGTGCTGAAAGGCGCCCGTGCGGACCAGGAGTCTTACCATATGCATCTTGAGATGAAGCACCGTTGAAGTTCCTGGTCGACACCAATGTGGTGCTGGATCTCATGCTGGACCGGATGCCGTTTGCCGATGACGCCGCCCTGTTGTTCGAGCAAGCGGAACACGGAAACATATCGGTCGTGCTCTGCGGCACAACGATCACCACCATCCATTACATCGCGGCGAAAACGATCGGAGCACGAAAAGCGAAACG
>JAENIX010000272.1 GCA_016844415.1 Actinomycetota bacterium
AAGCCCGAGAACTATGAACGATTGCATGACGGTCGCCAGGATGTTCTTCTGCCGCACCATTCCGCCGTAGAACAGCGCCAATCCCGGTGTCATGAGCATGACTAGCGCAGCCGAGACGAGCAGCCACGCCGTGTCTCCGTTATTCATGCCGATATCCTCCTCCGCTCAATGTGAACTGGGGCCTAACAAAGGAGAACGCGCAATCCTTATGCCGCGGACAACACATCGGATATGTCAGCAGATTCGTAAACCCGGCAGAGAAATCGATAGACGATAATGTATATTTATAGACACTTATGAATAATAATTTACATAAACGTACACCATATGGTTCCCTTATCAAGGGCATGCTTCCATGGAACAAACAACGGCAACGTCCGTGCCGTTCCTTTCCCCCCGCATCGATAACCGGGCCCGGTAAACCGGCGGGAGTCCGGTGCCCGATTTCCCTTGGTATGGGGGAATCGCATGCATTACAATTTTTCATCGGATGTATTTCGCCGTTTCCCCCGGCAAGGAGATGCCATGACCGAAGATTTCTGCTCTTCCTGCATAATCGGTGCGAGAAGCGTCCTCTCGCTCGCCCGGGCATCCCTCTCGCACAGCATCGCCGGGCGAGGGGCGAACGCCCCGCTCGGGTATCCGGATACGGCGTACGAGCTGCCGGTCGCGTTCGGCCTCACGGGCCTGAAAGTTGCGACGCTTTCCGACGGCGAGAAGGTCCTCGATCTGGCCGAAGGGCTGATCCGCAATTCCCCGACGCTTGAAAACGCGCTTGAAGCCGGCGCCGCGACCCTCCTGGCGGCCGATGTGCTCGGAGCCCTCTCCCACAAGGACGGAAACCCGTTTCCGCCGCCGTCGACCGGTTTCATCCCCGATTCGATCCTGCGCAAGCTGGGCATATTCATGGTGGACGGCTCGGTTCCGGGAGTGGCGGTGGTGATCGGCAACGCCTCCGACCCCGCGGCAGCCGCGGCGATGATCCGGGGGTTCCAGGAGATCGGCCTCCTCGTTTTCCTGGCGGGGCCTGTGGTCCAGCAGATGGACAAGGCGGGCGTGAAGCTGGGAGACGATTTCAAGACGTTTCCGCTGGGCCCCCTCCCGGCCGTCATCCATGCGGTCAACTTCGCCGTCCGGGCGGGCCTTACGTTCGGTGGAATCGGCCGAGGACAATCCGCCGCGATGTACAGCTACCTTTCCAACCGCGTGAAGGCGTTCGTCTGCGCGCTTGGTCCCATGGACGAGATCGGGCTTGCCGTGATCGCCGGCGCGATGAAGGCCGGGTTCCCCGTGCTCTCCGACCGGAACCTGCCGGAGGTCCCCGGCTTGCTGTTCCGGAGCCCCGCCGGCGAGGAGATGGTCAGGGTCGGGATGGAGGCGCGCGGCATCAAGGCGAAGATCGTCAAGGTCCCCATCCCCATAGCGTTCGGGCCCGCCTACGAAGGGGAGCGCATCAGGAAATCCGACACCTGGGCCGAATTCGGCGGAGGCCGCGGTCCTGCATACGAACTGGTGGTATCCGCGCCTCTTTCCGAGGTGCGGGACAAGGAGATCACGGTGACCGGCCCCGACATCCCCGACATGCCGAAAAGCGGAACGCTTCCCCTGGGCATAGTCGTCAAGGTCGCCGGCAGCAGGATGCAGAAGGACTTCGAATCGGTGCTGGAGCGGCGCATCCACAGGATCGTCAACTACGGGGAAGGCACGATGCACGTGGCCCAGCGGGATACCACATGGATCCGGGTCTCCTGCGAGGCGCAGGCAAAGGGTTTCGGGCTCGCGGATCTGGGGATGATGATATACGCCAAGATCCACTCCGACTTCGAGAACATCGTGGACAGGGTGTCCGTGGCGATCCATACACGCGAGAAGGACGTGCTGGAAGGGATGGCGTTCGCCAGGAAGCTCTACGCAGAGCGCGAAGGACGCTGACCGACGACGCCGTCGAGGAGTTCTACTCCTGCACCCTTTGCCAGTCGTTCGCCCCGAACCACGTCTGCATCGTCGCCCCGGAGCGGCTGGGGCTGTGCGGCGCAATCAACTGGCTCGACGGAAAGGCGGGGTACGAGATCACGCCCACCGGGCCGAACCAGCCCGTCCTGAAGGGCGCGGTCCTCGATCCGGTGAAGGGCGCCTGGGACGGCGTGAACGCCTTCGTCCGCGAGCACTCCCGGAACACCGTTCCCGGTTTCAATCTCTACTCGATCATGGACGCCCCGATGACCTCCTGCGGCTGCTTCGAATGCATCATCGCGGTGATCCCCGAGGCCAACGGCTTCATGGTGGTAAACCGGGAATTCGAAGGCTCCGAAACGCCTTGCGGCATGGGGTTCTCGACGCTGGCGGGCTCTGTCGGGGGAGGAATCCAGACCCCGGGATTCATGGGGGTCGGAAAGCATTATCTTCTCAGCAGGAGATTCCTCGCCGCGGAGGGGGGCCTGCCGCGCGTCGTATGGATGACGAAGGAGATGAAGGAGCACCTGGGGGCGGACCTGTCGGCCCGTGCCGTGGAGATCGGCATGCCGGACCTCGTCGGCAAGATCGCCGACGAGACGATCGCTGTGACGCCCGAGCAGTTGGTCGAGCACCTGAAGAAAGCGGGGCACCCGGCGCTGTCGATGCCGCCGCTTCTATGACGGTCTCGCTGCCGAACCAGGTTTTCCCCGGCCGCATCCTCGCGGTGACCCTCCCGGCCGGCGACGGGGGAACGCCCGTGACCGTAGGCGGACAGAACGCGCTTCCCCTTGCGCCTGAAGGAGAGAAGCCCAATCCCGCGGCGATCGGGATGGA
>JAENIX010000273.1 GCA_016844415.1 Actinomycetota bacterium
CGCAGGGAGTCCGAGTGGACCCGCAGGGACTGGGCCAGGCTCGTGCCCAGCTTCTCCGTCTGGATCAGCATCGCGACGAAGGATTTGACGTCCTCAACCCCGGTGCGGGCCGCCAGCGCCCGGAGTGATTCCGCCCGCGGTTTGCCGGCCACCATTTCCCGGTTGACCACGTCGAACTCCTCGCTCAAGACGGGGCTGGAGATCCGGAACTCCTCGGAGATCTTCACGAAGGCGGAATTGATTCCCAGTCCCGCCTCCACGCAGACGGTCATGAGGTCCAGCGCGTCGGGGAGGGAGTCCGTGATCTCTTCACGCCTTTTTCTGGCCTTCATTTTCAGGAACGCGTCCGGGAGGGTAAGGCCCGCGGCGGCTCCGGCCGCCACGAGAAGCAGGATCACCCTGTCCGGCATCCCGGCCGCCTTCCCGGAGGCGAATGTCCCGACGGCGAAAAGGAGAGGCGTCACGACCCTTGCCCACCAGTATATCCGGGCCGCTGCCGCCGTCCGGTATCCCGCCCGGAAAAGCAGAAGCCTGCCGCCTTCAAGCTCGCCCGATGTTACACGGGCGACTATCTCCTCGCTACGGCGGTCGTCCCGGTCCTTCTTCCCGCGCAGTTTTTCAACCCATCCGGTTGCCCATCCCCACGATGTGACGGCGGGACCGCCGGACGGCGCCAGGGCCTCCTGGAACCTCCGGGGGATCGACGCCTTCCGGCTCTCCACCCACCATAAAAGAGCCATGACGCTCAGAGACGTGGCCAGGAAAACAGAGGCGGCGATTAACAGGATCATGCGTTCACCCCTGGGATCAGATCTTGATCCGGATGATCTTGCGGATGATGAGCGCCCCGGTTATCTGCATGCAGAGGGCCGTGGCGATCATGACCTTTCCCGCCTTTTCTATCCAAAGCGGCTTCAGGTATTCCGGATTAAGAAGATAGATCGCCAACGCGACCCCCAGGGGCAGCAGCGCGAGGATCATGCCGGTCATCCGGGCCTGCGCGGTGAAAACCTTAAGCTGCCCCTGGATGCGGAACCGTTCCCGGATCACGTGCGCTATCTTGTCGATGATCTCCGCCAGGTTCCCCCCCGTCTCCCTCTGGATGAGGATGGCTGTGACGAAGAATTTGACGTCGAGGCTGTCGACCCTTTGCGCCATCCCCGCAAGCGCCTCCCGCAAAGGGACCCCAAGGTTCTGCTCGTCGAAAACCTGCTGGAACGCGGCGCTCACCGGATCGGGCATCTCCTGGGCAACGAGCTGGATCGCACCGGTGAAGGAATGACCCGCCCGGAGCGAGCGGGCGAACATCTCCAGCGCCTCGGGGAAGTGCCGCATGAAGGCTTCAAGCCGGCGCCTCCTCTTGATGTTCACCGCAATACCGGGGACCAGGAAGAAGAGGGCCCCCACGGGGAGCGTGATCGCGATATGCCAGTGGAGAAGCGTCCCGATCAGGATGCCGGCGGCGAACCCCCCCAGGGAGAGGAGGAAGAAGACGCCGACCTTCATCTCCATTCCGGCCTGCTTCAGCCGCATGTCGATCCGAAGGGCCGAGTCGAACGAAGACAGGATCCTGTGGAGCGGGGGGACGTTGCTGAGGAGTTCGCTTTTAAGGAATTCCGGAATGTCGGCGTTCTCGATGTCCCGCAGTTCCAGCAGGGCCAGGCGCTTGGCGACTTCCCGGTTAACGGGGGTCCGGGGGAAGAGAAGCATGTATCCCCCCAGCGCGGCGGCCAGGACGGAGGCGAAAACGAGCAGCCCGATCGCGATCATGGCCGGTCCCCCTGCCTGTTTTTCCTGTACGCGAACATGCCGGCCGGGAGTTGGATGCCCGCGGCGTGGATCGCGTCGAGGAATTTGGGCCTGACGCCCGTCGCGTGGTACTCTCCGGCCACCTTCCCTTCCCTGTCGAGATCCGCGAAAGCTGGATGACGACGTTAAGCGCGGAGCCGATCTGCTCACGTATAGCTTTGGACGGGAGATCGAACCCGGCCATGAGAACCATCGTCTCTATGCGCGAAAGGGCGTCCCTGCAGGAGTTCGCGTGGATGGTGGAGATGGAGCCGTCGTGGCCCGTGTTCATCGCCTGTAGCATGTCGAGCGCCTCCCCGCCGCGCACCTCTCCGACGATGATCCGGTCGGGGCGCATCCGCAGGGCGTTGCGGACCAGGTCCCGCTGCGTGACGGTCCCTTTCCCCTCGATGTTGGAAGGGCGCGTCTCAAGCCGCACGGTGTGCTCCTGCTGCAGGATCAGTTCCGCGGCGTCCTCGACGGTGATGATCCGCTCGTCGTCCGGGATCGAAGCGGACAGGATGTTCAGGAAAGTGGTCTTCCCCGCTCCGGTGCCTCCCGATACCAGGATGTTCATCCTTGCCTTCACCATGGCTTCGAAGACCGCGGCCATCTCCGCGTTGAGGGAGCCGTTGGAAAGGAGATTTTCCATCCGGAGCGGTTTCACGCCGAACCGCCGGATCGACATGGCCGGGCCGTCGATGGACAGGGGAGGGATGATGACGTTGACCCGCGATCCGTCGGCCAGCCGGGCGTCGACGAGCGGAGACGATTCGTCGACCCGGCGCCCCACTTTCGAGACG
>JAENIX010000068.1 GCA_016844415.1 Actinomycetota bacterium
GCCCAACGGGAACTTCCTGGCGCTTTCCGGCTGCCGGGCGAACAATCTCAAGAACATCGACGTTTCCTTCCCTCTCGGCGTGATCACCTGCGTGACCGGCGTTTCCGGCTCCGGGAAGTCGACGCTCGTCCTGGACACGCTGTACCGTGCGCTGGCCCAGAAGATCTTCGGCTCCCGCGACCGCCCCGGCGCGCACTCCTCCCTATCGGGACTTCCCCTCGTGGACAAGGTGATCAACATCGACCAGTCGCCCATAGGAAGGACGCCGCGTTCGAATCCAGCAACCTATTCAGGGGCCTTCACCCCCATCCGCGACCTTTTCGCCATGCTCCCGGAGAGCAAGGCGCGTGGGTACAAGCCGGGACGGTATTCCTTCAACGTCAAGGGGGGCCGGTGCGAGGCGTGCGAGGGGGACGGAATACTGAAGATAGAGATGCACTTCATGCCCGACGTCTACGTCACCTGCGAGGAATGCGCGGGGAAGCGTTACAACCGCGAGACGCTGGAGATCGCCTACAAGGGAAAGACGATCGCCGACGTGCTCGACATGACCGTCGACCAGGCGCTCGCGTTCCTTGAGAACATCCCCCCGCCACCACGTTATCCGGCGGGGAGGCCCAGCGGGTCAAGCTGGCGCGCGAGCTCTCCAGGCGTGCGACGGGAAAGACGGTCTACCTCCTTGACGAGCCGACGACCGGCCTCCACTTCGACGACATCCGGAAGCTGCTTTCGGTCCTGCAGATGTTCGCCGAGGCGGGCAACACGGTCATCATCATCGAGCACAACCTGGACGTCATCAAGACGGCGGACCACGTGATAGACCTGGGTCCCGAGGGGGGCGACGGCGGTGGAGAGGTGATCGCCTGCGGAACGCCGGAGGAGGTGGCGCGTAACCCGCGCTCCTTCACGGGACGGTACCTGCGCAAGGTTCTGGGAGTGTCGTAGCCGGAGTCTTGCCGCGCCTTCAGCGCGCTTGCGGGGAGCGGGCGAGGGTCTTGGCCATTTCATTGCCGAACAGGAACTGGACTTCCTTCCGGACGGATTCGACGATCGGGTGGGTCCGGTTCTTCTCCTTCATGCACCAGAGGGACTTCATCTCCTCGTCCACGGTGAGCGTGCCCCCGGAGAGTACCAGGGGAAACATAACGCAGAATCTCGGCTTGAATTGCCACTCGTGCAGGCCTGCTTCGATGGCGCCTTTCTGAAGGGCGCAGCCGTGGCCCGGGTGGAAGAATGCGCATGCGTCTCCCACCACGCGGGTCTCGACGGCGATTCCGCTAGGGCAGTCGCGGTCGGCCTCCGTGTCTCCGAACCATGTGGACGGGTCTATGGCCTCGGGGCGGACGTAGGGGAGGAACAGCTCCCGGTTCGAGAGGATCACCTTCATCTCCCCGGCGTCGGTCCACACGCCGAAGCGGCAGCAGCGGCTGCGGCACTGCTCAGGTCGGCAGGCTTCGGGGAACTTCGCCTGGAATATGAGTGGGTCGATTATCATAAGGTTCTTTGACGGGCAGAGGAAAGAATTATACACATTTCCCGCGTGTGTGCAAACTCCTTCGATGCCGGATTCCCTGCCGCCGAAAAAAAAGTTTTCCGTGCGTCACTGCCCGCGCTTCCGCCGCACGGTAACGGTCTCGCCGCCGATCCCCCAGTTATCCGTCTCGACCTCATCGATGGTCACGACCGTGGTCGCCGGGTTCTTCCCCAGGGTCTCCGCAAGCAGCCGGGTAACCCCTTCGATCAGTTTCGCCTTCTGCTCCGGCATCGCCCCTTCCCGCGTGATCCTGATGTTCACGTATGGCATGCGTCTCCCTCCTGTTTCCACGTTGGATGCCGCAGAGTGGTAATCGTACCATCGGCCGAATCGCCCGGCGGTTGCTCTCCTCAGGAAAATTCTGCGGTGAATCGCTGTTCGATTGGGTAGACCGATGAAGGGTTCGCTTGCAACGTCAAAACTTTGACAGGGCGGAACTTGGGTTTCTTGCATTTAACATTAAAGAATTTCCGTTCATTCACCGAATAGGTTTGGGCAATACATACCATCCGGGTTATGCCTGGTAGATGAACAGGGGGGTAAGATGAAAAGATTTTTCGCGGTACTTATTGCCGTCGCGCTGTTTGGGGTAGGGGTAGTCGCGTCAGCGGCGGATACCACGAGCCTGGCCGTATCGGGCACGGTCGTGGGCACGTGCAAGTTTACGGGGACCTCCGGGATAAGTTTTTCCCTCGATCCCAACTCGAGCGCGGCCGCTACGGCGACAGGGTCCGTCACGTATTGGTGCACCAAAGGGCAGGTGGGTACGATGACTATGGGAAACGGCCAGAACGGCACTTCCCCGACTTATTATCTGAAAAGCACGGGTACCCCCGCTGACCAGGTCTTGTACTCGCTTAGCCCCCTCACCGATTCGTATACGGGACAGGGCAAATCCACCGCGAAGACATTGACGATCACCGGCACCGTCGCCAATGTCGATTATATTAATGCCGCCGCCCATTCCGACTACACCGATTCCGTGACGGTGACCATCAGCCCGTAGATCATCGGTCGCTCCGCTTTTTGCGGGGCCGAAGCCTAAAAGGGGTGGCCAGTCGGGCCACCCCTCCTCTCCTTCCCTTCGATCGATCGCGCAGCGAGTGATATCCGCGTCCACATGTTCTCGCGGGCGACGTGATTCTCCCATCCTATAGGCCATTCACGGCTTGGCATTGCCAGGGTGCGGGCATTGGGCGCCGTAATGGTAATGTTTTTCGCGCTTCATCCGATAAGGAAGGTGGGAGCAATACCTTGTTGGAAGGCGTTCATGGAAAATTCGAAGGGAAATAGCAACGGATTCGGTTCCCCGCCCGCCAAGCGCCTCCTGGGCCAGGTGCTGGTGGATGGCGGGTTCATCACGCAAGTGGACCTTGAGCTGGCGCTCGCGGAACAGATTCGCACGAAAGAAAGACTGGGGGAAGTGCTGATCCGGATGGGGAAACTCGGTCCGGAAGAAATAGACGTCGTGGTTTCCGTTCAGGGTGATCTGGCCTCCTTGAGCGGGGCCGTCAAGGCGGCGGCCGGCGGTCGCCATAATCTTGGCGATCTGTTGCTGAAGGCGAAACGGGTTACCCCCGAGCAGCTTGGCAATGCATTGATCGAGCAGCAACGGACTCGAGCAGCAACGGACAGGGGAAAAGCTCGGCAGGGTACTTGTTCGCCAGGGCTTGCTGACGGATGGAGAACTTGACTCGATCCTGGAATTTCAACATCATCAAGGAGGAGAGGCGCCGGCATCGGCGCGGTTGAGGCTGGGGGAGATCCTCGTCGCCACCGGCCAGATCACCCGCGAGCAGCTCGATGCCGTACTGATCCAAAGGAAAACAACCCAAAAGAAGCTGGGAGAGCTGCTGGTGGAAGCCGGCGCGCCGCGGTCTCAAGCTCCAGGAAAAGCTTGTCACCGCGGCGATCCTGGCCGTGCTGTCTCTTGCGACCGTCGGCAGTTCGCAGGAGACCCCTTCCGGGGGTTCCAGGTCCAACGCCGGCCGCGCCGAGATGATGGTAAACGCCACGGTTGCGTCCCGCGCCGCGGTGAAAGTAATCTACCAACGCCCCGCGGTGGTCATCACGGATGCCGATATCGCACGGGGATATGTGGATTTCCCCTCCGCCTCCCGGATCGAGGTCCGGAACAACAGCCGGGCGGGGTATCTGCTGGTTTTCACGGGGATCGGAGATCTATTTTCGATGTTAGACCAAGTTAACGTGAAGGGACTGGGAATCGAGACCCAGATCGGCCCGGGTGGCGGATGGATCCCCCAACCCTATGCCAGGGACACGGTGACGATGGAACTCAGCTACCGCTTTGTCCTTTCGAAGAATATCCGGCCCGGGAGCTATGAATGGCCGCTTTCCCTCTCGGCGCGACCGATGTGAACCTGCCGATCCTCAAGATCATCTGGAACAAAAAAAAGGATCTGTTATATTGATGCCCATGCGATCGCACGGGAGGAGTGTACCGACGAACCGGACCGTATTCGTCCTCATCGGGGTCGCTCTTTTCCTTTTCCCTTTCCCTTTCGTTTCCCGGGCAGGGGAATGGAGGGTCACACCCATCCGGCTGGACCTCGGCAGGGAAGCCAGGAGCGGGGCGATCACGGTCATCAACGAGATGGATGGAAGGCTTCAGGTACAGATGAAGACCTTCGAATGGACCCAGGATGAAGAGGGGAAAGATAATTATACCGAGACCGACGACATCCTCTTTTTCCCGCGGATGATCCTCTTTGAAAAGAACGAAGAGAGAATCATCCGCGCGGGGATCCGAATTCCCCCTGCGGCAAGAGAAAAAACCTATCGATTGTTCATCGAGGAAATACCGGAACCCAGGAAGGCGGAAGGGGCGAACGTGGCCATCGCCATACGGTTCGGCGTCCCCATTTTCGTGAAGCCCCTGAAGGAGGAGGTCAAAGGGGAAATCGAGAAGATGGGGATGTCCAACGGGACGGTTGCAGCGCGGGTGAGAAACGCCGGGAATCGGCATTTCGTCATCCTCTCCGTCGTCGTCAAGGGGAAGAACGGCGGGAACGAGGAGATCTTCTCGAAAGAGCTCTCGGGCTGGTATCTTCTTGCCGGGGCCTCGAGGCTCTACACGACGACCGTTCCGCCGGACGCCTGTCCGAATCTGGCGCGGTTGGATATAGAGGTCAAGACCGATACCGTAACCCTTCCCGGAAGCATGGTTGCGGAAAAATCCATGTGCATGCCGTAACGCGCCGCTTCCCCCCCAGCGAAAGGTGAAAGCAGGCCTCTTCCTCTCTCTTTCCCTGCTGACGGTCCTCATCTCCATTATCTGTCCCTGCACTGCGGAAGGCACCGAGTTGATATTCGTCCGCATCATCCTAAACCAGGAACCGAAAGGGGAATTCCTGGTAGGCATCGATGGCGATGGAGACTTTCAGGTCCGTACGGAGGACCTAAAGAAGATGGGGTTCCGGGACCCCAAGGGAAAAACTTCCGAAATCGACGGCCAACCCTGCATCTCCATCCGGTCCATGGCAGGAGTCAATAAATCCTTTCATGAAAAGTCCCTCTCCCTGGAAATCACAGCCGATCCGGAATTCCTGTCGATGCGGACCGTCGACCTTCTCCCGAAACGACAGGCCAAGGTCGAATATCCGAAGGATCCCAGCGGATTCTTCAACTACGGGGTCAGCTATTCCGCGGGGAAGGACTTCCGTTTCGACACCCTGGGAGTTACCGACCAACTCGGGGTCCGGCTCGGCGAGTTCCTGTTTCTCACGGATTCCTCCTACACGAAAGACTCCAAGGATGAAAAATTCGTGAGACTGATGAGCAACGTCACCTACGACCGGCGGCAGGAGCTTCAAAGAATGGTGCTGGGGGATTTCTTCACCTCCTCGGGCAATCTCGGCAGCAACGTGAACCTGGGGGGGATCGGTTTTTCAAAAGCGTACAGCATGGATCCCTACCTGATTCGGTATCCGCTGGCGAACGTCTCCGGAATGGCGTCCCTTCCCTCCGAGGTGGACGTGTTGATGAACGGGGTGCGGATCCGGACGGAGAAGATCTCTCCCGGTGAATTCAATTTGAAGAACATCTCCTCCTATGGCGGGGCCGGCGCCGTCACGCTGGTGATCAAAGACGCCTTCGGGAAAGAACAGAAACTGAACTATCCTTTTTACGTGACGGATATTCTTTTGAAGAAAGGGCTTCACGAATACAGTTACAACGCAGGCTTCGCCAGAAAAAATTTCGGGGAGGAGAGCAACCGGTACGGGAACCTGGCGTTCTCCGCCTTCCATAACTACGGGTTCAGCGATTCCCTCACCATGGGGATGCGAGGGGAGGGCATCCAGGGGAGATATAACCTGGGTCCTGCGGCTTCCTTCCGTCTCCATCAATTGGGAATCTTCTCTCTTTCCTTATCCGGCAGCATGGACGAACGGGAGGGCACCGGCTCCGCCGGCTTCGCAAGCTACCAGTACCAGGACGGCAGGATCTCCGCGAGCGCTCTTGTAAAGGGTTTCACAAGAGGATATGTGGTCGCGGGAGAGGAAGTCCAGGCGGACAGGATCCGGTACGAAACAGGACTCGGCCTGGGATACGGGAGCAGCGGGTTCGGATCCCTGTCGCTGAGCACGGACATCGTCAGGAAATACGTCGGGCAAAACCGGCAAGTGGACACGGTGAGCTATTCCAGAATGTTATGGCGGAGTTCGACTCTGGTCGCCTCGTTCCGGAAGATCCGTGACGAAATTTCCTCGACGGAGATCTTCGTCGGCATGACGTACCATGCGAAGCCGGACCTCTCCCTGTCGACCGGCTATAAAAGGTCGGAAGGAACGAATACGGAAACATTGCAAGCCCAGAAGAACACCCCCGCGGGGGAAGGCTACGGCTACCGGGTATCGTTGGAGAGGTTGGATTCGCCGCCAGCTTCCGCCACCTCCGTCAACCCGTTCTATCAATACAATTCCCGGTACGGCGTCTACACCGGCGAATACAGGGGAGTCTATAACGATACCGGGCGGGGAAATGAAACGTACAACCTCACCGCCTCCGGGGGAATCGCCTATGTCGGGAAGACGATCGGCCTGAGCCGTCCGATAACGGACAGCTTCGGACTGGTAAAGGTCGACGATCTCCAGGGAGTCCGGGTTTATCTGAACAACCAGGAAATCGGCCGGACCGACGCAGGGGGGAAGGTCTTCCTGCCGACCCTGGGGTCTTACGAAGAGAACAGGGTGTCGATCAGCGACAAGGACATCCCGATGGAATATTCCCTGCCCGAAATCGTGAAATATGTTTCCCCTCCCCTGCGGAGCGGATCGCTGATTCCGTTCGATGCGAAGAGGTTCCAGGCCGTCACCGGGAAGCTCAATATCCGGACGGAGGAAGGGATCCAGCCCGTCGAATATTCCGAGGTCCGGATGCATTCACCAGGGAAGGAGGCCGCATTCCCGACGGGAAGGGGTGGGGAATTCTATCTCGAGAACACGGAGCCCGGGGAGTACAAGGGCTCCTTTGTCTTCAAGGGGAAAACGTGTACCATTGGGCTGGTCATCCCGAAGACGGAAGAGATGATCGTTGACCTGGGGAGCCTTGTCTGTGAAGACCTTCGTTAGGCTGTGCGCCCTCCTGCTCTTCGCCTGTCCAACCGGGGAGGCACGGGCCCTCTGCAACGTCACGGCGACAAGTGTGAACTTCGGCGCGTACGATGTCTTCGTGGCCGCGCCGCTGGATTCCACGGGCAGCGTGACCGTCTCCTGCACCTATTTCTTGCCGCGCAATGTGACGGTTTCGATCGGAGCCAGCGCGACTTCGGGCGGGTTCAATCCCAGGAGGATGAGGCCGCCGTCGGGATCCGACCGGCTGGATTACAACCTTTTCACCACTTCTTCCAGGAGCACCATCTGGGGGGACGGAACGGCAGGAACGTCAACCGTCCTTCTTTCCAACGTCAGAAGAAACCAGCCGCGGGTCACCACGATCTACGGGAGAATCCCCGCCGGGCAGGATATCCAGGTAGGCTCCTTCACCGACACCGTGACGGTTACGATCCTCTATTAAATGGAAAAGGGCCCCTGAAAAAGGAGCCCTTTCGAAGAGAAAGCGTGCCGCCCGGTCTTGCGCTGCTTAGAGCTTGCCCACCAGAATGAAGGCGATGACCAGGGCGTAGATGACCAGGGACTCGATCAGCGCGAGACCGACGATCATCGGGATGAAGATCTTGTTCTGGGCGGAAGGATTGCGGGCGATCCCCTCCAGCCCGGCGGCGATGGCCTTGCCCTGGCCAAGCGCTCCGCCGAAGGATGCGATCGCTATGCCGAATCCGGCAGCCAACGCGATGAAGGTCTTGTAGTTGCTTCCGCCCGCTGCGGCGGCACCTTCTTCAGCAGCGAAGGCCACGGAGGCCACTGCCACGACAAGCAGGGCCAGCAGAAAAGAAATGGTGAGTCTGCGGAACATCGGGTGTCCCCCTTTCGGATTATGAGATCCCCCCGGGAGAGGTAACCTCCCGGGGGCGGTGATGCCCTTGCCTGTGCTGCTTAATGCTCCTCCGCGTGCGCCACCGCGCCCGAGATGTAGATCATGGAGAGCACCGTGAAGATGAACGCCTGCATGAACGAGACGAAAAGCCCCAGCCCCATGAAAACGGACGGCACCGCCCATCCCACGAACGCCAGCGCCATGAACCCCCCGACGACCGCGTGATCGCCGGTGATGTTTCCCATAAGACGGAGGGAGAGCGAGAGCGGCCGCGCGAGGTGGGAGATGATCTCGATCGGGAGCATGATCGGAGCCAGCCACCAGACCGGCCCCAGGAAGTGCTTGAAGTAGGGGAGCCCGTTCTCCATGACGCCGAATATGTGCGTGGACAGGAATATGACGACTGCCAGGCCGACGGTGATGTTCATCTTCTGGGTCGGCGGGAGAAGGCCGGGTATGAGCCCCATCAGGTTCATGAAGAGTATGAACACGAAGCAGGTTCCGAGCAGCGGCATGTATTTCTTCGCGTGATGACCCAGGATGTCCTCGCCGATATCCACCAGGAATCCAAGGATAAGCTCGAAGAAGTTGCGCAGCGTCAGGCGCGGCTCCGGGATCACCATCTCGTCCGGCTTCTTCCGGCCGACGACGAGGTAGCTTATGACGGCGAGAAGCGCGGCGACGAAAAGGGCGGCGTACACATAGTAGTACTGCTTCCCGCCGGGCAGGGCCATGAAGAAGGAAAAGCCGTGCTCCTCGGAGGCCGCCATCGCCGTCGCCGGCGCGAATAGGATCGCCCCGATCATCACCAGCCATCCGTGCATCGCGAAAGACCTCCTCAACGTGTCTTCATCTCCGCCGCCCGCGTCACCCCTTCAATGAGGATCCCCAGAAAGAG
>JAENIX010000069.1 GCA_016844415.1 Actinomycetota bacterium
CCGTTCCTTCTCCTGCCCCATGCTTGTCCACACGTCCGTGTACAGGACGTCCGCGTCCCTCGCCGCCTCCGCCGGATCGCGCACGATACGGACGTCGCCTTTCCCGGCCGCCGATGCCTCCCGCATGACCCGCGCGCTCGGCTCGAACCCTTTCGGGCAGGCCAGATGGAGCGTGAATCCCAGCAGGTGCGCCGCCTCCACCCATGAATTCGCCACATTGTTGCCGTCGCCTATGAAGGCGACCTTCATCCTTCGAAGATCGAACCCCCGCTCCTGCGCCGTCATGAGGTCCGCGAGAACCTGGCATGGGTGGTGCGTGTCCGTCAGGCCGTTTATCACGGGCACGGTCGCCACCGAAGCCATCTCCTCGACCGTCTCCTGGAGGAACGTCCGGATCATTATGGCGTCGACGTACCGGGAGAGCACCCTGGCGGTGTCCCGGACCGGCTCCCCCCGTGAAATCTGGGTGTCCGCGGGAGACAGGAAGAGGGCATGCCCGCCCAGCCGGGTCATGCCGACCTCGAACGACACCCGCGTCCGGGTAGAGGCCTTCTGGAATATCATCGCAAGCGTCTTTCCCTCCAGGGGGCGCGGCGATCCGCGGCGTCCCCCCTTGCGCTTCCAATCCCGGCCTGAAGAAAGGAGAGCGAGGAGTTCCCGACTCGTCAGGTCCAGTATCCGCAGGAAACCCTTCTTCACTTGCGTCCCTCCGCCGGCAGGGAGTCCCACAACATGTTCAGCGCTTTCCGAATCTCCCCGTCATCGACCGTCAAAGACGGCAGGAATCGCAGAACGTTTCCAGAGGTGGCGTTGACCACAAGCCCGTTCTGCAAGGCACGCTGCGCGATCTCCTTCGTCTCGACCTCCATTTCAATGGCGAGCATCAACCCCATCCCCCGGACCTCCCGCACGTCCGTTCTGCGCGACGCAAGGTCCGAAAGCCCGTTCCTGAAGAGCTCTCCCTTCCGGGAAACCTCCTTGAGGAACCCCGGCGACCTCAGGGTTTCGAGGACGACCTTCGCCGCCGCGCAGCAGACGGGGTTTCCCCCGAAAGTGCTGCCGTGCGAGCCGGGGCCGAACGCCGCCGCCACCTCGTCACGCGCCACCACCGCCCCAAGGGGAAGCCCGTTGGCCAACCCTTTTGCAAGGGTGACGATGTCGGGCGACAGGCCGAACCGTTCGCAGGCGAGCATCGCCCCGGTCCGTCCCAGCCCCGTCTGGATCTCGTCCGCCACCAGGAGGATCCCCTTCTCCCGGCAGAGCCGCTCCGCCTCCCTGAGATAGCCGGGCGGGGGCATCCGAACCCCGCTCTCACCCTGGATGGGCTCGAAGAGGAGGGCGCACGTCCGGTCCGTGAGGGCGATATCGAGTGCGGATATGTCGCCGTAGGGCACCATGACGAACCCGGGCAGCATCGGCTCGAACCCCTTGTGGAACTTCGGCTGTCCCGTTGCGGAAAGGCCGCCGTAGGTCCTGCCGTGGAAGGAGCCCTCGAGTACGACGAACTCGAACACCCCTTCCTTTCCCCGGTCGGAAGACCACTTCCGCGCAAGCTTGATCGCAGCCTCGTTCGCCTCGGTGCCGCTGTTGCAGAGGAACACCTTGCCGCCTGTGGTGGACTCGGATATAAGCCTGGCCGCCTCCGACTGGACCGGCACGTGGAACAGGTTCGATGCGTGCAGCAGGGTCCCCGCCTGCAAGGCGATGGCTCGCGTCACCTCCGGATGGGCGTGCCCCAGAAGAGCCACGGCGATGCCGCCCAGAAAATCCAGGTACTCCCGCCCCTCGGCATCGAAGAGCTTCGCCCCTTCGCCGCGCACGAAAGCGACCGGGGACCTGGCGTAATTCGCCATCTGGTATTTCCCGGTCATTTCGATGATGTCGGCGGTGCCCAATACAGTCTCCCTGATCACGGAGTCCGCGTTATTTCTGTGCCGATCCCCGCGTCCGTGAAGATCTCGAGGAGGACGCTGTGAGGGACCCGGCCGTCGAGGATATGGACCTTGTTAACCCCCTTGCGAAGCGCGGTCAGCCCGCACTCCACCTTGGGTATCATCCCCCCGGTAATAAGTCCTTCCCGGATCGCGCTTTCCGCCTCGGCGGCGGTCATCGTGGAGATCCGCTCCGCCTTCCGGTCGAGGACTCCCGGGACGTCCGTGAGGAGAATGAACTTCTCCGCTGCGACAGCCGCTGCGACCTCCGCGGCGGCGGTGTCGCCGTTGATGTTGTACGCCTCTCCCTCGGGCCCCACGCCTATCGGCGCTATGACCGGCACGAAGCCGTCCCTCTCCATTCCGCGCAGGACGTCCGGCTTCACGCCAGTGACTTCCCCGACCATGCCCAGGTCGAGCGGAAGGCCGTCCCGTCCGGGGGTGGTATGTTTCTTCGCCTGGATCAGCCCCCCGTCCTTCCCGGTCAGGCCGATAGCCTTCCCACCGAACCGGTTTATAAGCGCGACGATCTTCTTGTTGACGGTCCCGCCCAGGACCATTTCCACCACTTCCATCGCCTCCGGGGAAGTCACCCGCAGCCCTTCCCTGCGCTCTGACGGAATGGACAGCAGGGCGAGCATCCTGTCGATCTGCGGCCCGCCGCCGTGCACGACCACCGGGCGTATCCCGACGAACTGGAGCAGAACCACGTCCTCGGCGAAGGAGGCCATCCGCTCGTCGCCGGCCATCGCCGCTCCTCCGTATTTCACCACGATCGTCTTCCCGGAGAACCTGCGGATGTACGGCAGCGCCTCTATGAGTGTCTCCGCCTTCTGGATGTACTCTTTCATCCCCGCTCCCTGCATCACAGTATGTATCTGCTCAGGTCGACGTCCCTGACAATGTCGGAAAGCTTCTCGTCGACGTACGGCTTCCGGATGACGATCTCCTGCTTTCCGATCTCCGGCGCAGAGAACAGCAGATCCTCGAGAAGCTTCTCCACGATCGTATAGAGGCGCCTCGCGCCGATGTTCTCCGTGCGTTCGTTCACCTCGAACGCCATCTCGGCGATCCGCTCCACCGCATCGGGGGCAAACACAAGGCGCACCCCTTCGGTTCCCAGAAGCTCCGCGTACTGTCGCGTCAGCGCCCCGTGCGGCTCGGTGAGTATCCGCACGAAATCCTCCTTCGTCAGCGAATCGAGCTCCACACGGATCGGAAACCGCCCCTGCAATTCCGGGATCAGGTCCGACGGCTTCACCGTGTGGAATGCCCCGGCCGCGATGAAAAGGATGTGGTCGGTCCGGACAATTCCGTATTTCGTGTTCACGTTGGACCCCTCGACTATCGGGAGCAGGTCGCGCTGCACCCCCTGCCGGGAAACGTCGGGGCCGGCTCCGGACTCCCGTCCCGCGATCTTGTCGATCTCGTCGATGAAGACGATGCCCGCCTGCTCCGTACGCTCGACGGCCATCTGCTTCACCCGGTCCATGTCCACCATGCGGGCGGCCTCCTCGATTTCCAGGAACGAGAGCGCCTCAGGAACCCGCATCCGCTTCCGCCGCACCTTCTTAGGGAAGAGGTTACCCAGCATCTCCTGGAGGTTCCCCTCGATCCCCTCCATCCCCCCTCCTCCGGAAATGCCGATGAGGTCTATGGCGGGAACGGCGCTTTCCCTCACTTCCACCTCCACGGTCCCCTCGGACAGCTTCCCTTCACGGAGCATCGCACGCAGCCGCTCCCGCGATTCCTCCGTCTTCGTCTCCGCTTCCGCGGAAGGGCTTCCCTGAGCCCTGGGCGGGGCCGGGGGAAGCAACAGATCAAGAAGACGCTCCTCCGCGCTCGCGCGGGCCTTCCCGGCCACCCTCCCCATTTCTTCCGTGCGCACGAGGTGAACCGCTATCTCGACAAGGTCGCGGATAATGGATTCCACGTCGCGGCCGACGTATCCGACTTCGGTGAACTTGGACGCCTCGACCTTGATGAACGGCGCCTGAGCCAGACGCGCCAGCCGCCTCGCGATCTCCGTCTTCCCCACGCCGGTGGGCCCGACCATTACTATGTTCTTCGGCGCTATCTCATCCCGCAGCTCCTCGGGGACCTGCATCCTGCGCCACCTGTTGCGAAGCGCGATCGCCACGGCGCGCTTGGCCTTTTCCTGGCCGACGATGTGGCGCGACAGCTCCGCCACGATCTCCCTGGGGATCAGGTGTTTGGCGCCCCATTGCTCCCTTGCCACGCCCGTCATGGCGCCTCGACCTCCTCGGCCGTCATGTGGTCGTTGGTGTACACGCAGATCCCCGATGCGATGCGGAGCGCCTCGCGCGCGATATCGATTGCCGGAAGTTCCGTGTGCCGCAACATCGCCCGCGCCGCGGCCAGGGCGAACGGTCCGCCGGACCCCACTCCGATCGCGCCGTCGTCCGGCTCCACGACGTCACCGCTGCCGGACAGCAGCATGAGGTCCCGTCCGTCGGTCACGACCATGACGGCGTCCAGCCGCCGGAGGACCCGGTCCGTCCTCCACTCCTTCGCAAGCTCCACAGCCGCCCTGCGCAGGTTCCCATGGAACTCCTTCAGCTTCCCTTCGAACTTCTCGAACAGCGTGATGGCGTCCGCGGTGGCCCCGGCGAATCCGGCCAACACCCGGTCCTCGTGCAGGCGGCGGATCTTCCGCGCCGTGTGCTTGAGGATGGTGCTTCCCATCGTCACCTGGCCGTCCCCCGCCATCGCGACGCGCCCGCCCCTGGAAACCGCCACGATGGTCGTGCCCCGCATGCCGCTCACGTTCTCCTCCCCGCGCGTGAAAGCGGATGGGCCGACTCGTACGCGCGCATCAGGTGACCCACGTTTACCCTCGCGTATCGCTGCGTGGTGGACAGCGACGCGTGCCCGAGCATCTCCTGTATGGCCCGAAGATCCGCTCCGGACTCGAGGAGATGGGTGGCGAACGAATGCCTCAGGCCGTGCGGCGACAGGCGCCTTCCGACATTCGCCCTGCGCAGCGCCTCCTCCAGGATCCGCGCCAGGCTGCGCGCGGTTATCGCCCCTCCCCGCATATTACGGAATAGAGCGTCCCGCTCCGGCGCCTCCCTGTGCCGACGGGCCGCAAGGTATTCCTTCAAAGCCCCGACGGCCTTCTCGCCGACCGGGACTACCCGGACCTTCCGTCCCTTCCCTGAAACACGAACCGTCCCCTCGTCAAGGTTGACGTCCTCCCGCTTGAGGGAAACCAGCTCCCCCACGCGCAGGCCGGAGGAGTAAAGGAGCTCCAGCATCGCCGCATCCCTTGCCTCGCGCTCGCCCCCCGCGGGCAGGGAGCGCAGCAGGTCCATCATCTCGTCCACCGGAAGAAACTCCGGCAGCCGCATCTCGCGGCGAGGGGCCGTTATCGACGCGGCGGGGTTTCCGCGTATCTCCCCCTGTCCCAACAGAAAATCGAAGAAGGATCTTATCGCCGAAATCTTCCGGGCCATGGTCGAGGACTTCCGGCCCGGGAACCTGGCCGCGAGGAACTTCCGCAGATCCGCCGCGGTGACGTATTTCCAGCCGTCCTTCCTCTTTTCCGGGTCCTTTCCCTCCGACGTGCCGAGGAAAGAGCGGAGCTCGGACACTTCGCGCAGATACGCGCGCACCGTCTCGCCCGAAGCGTTCCGCTCCGAAAGGAGGAACTGCGAGAACCGTCGAATCGCGGAACCCATTCCCGTCAACCGTCCCTTTC
>JAENIX010000070.1 GCA_016844415.1 Actinomycetota bacterium
AAAACAAGGCCGCCAACCTGTTGGGGCTTAAGCGGACAACCCTCCTTGAAATGCTGAAACGGAAGAGGTTGGACTGTCAAATTTTGTCATAAGTCTGTCTTGACGTCAAATATATGACAGTGCCTGTCGCCGGAACCTCCACCCCCCTGTAAATTATTATCGATATATTTCAACCCCTTATCTGTTTCCCTCCTCTTGGCATGGCTGTTGCTCTTCTATTGTGCCGTACCCCCGTGACGCACCAGAAGAAGAGGAGGCGAATATGGCCCCGAGAGAGGCCGCGACGGCTTGCGAATACCACGATTACGTTCCTCCGCCGGCAGCGTTCGATAAAGAGGCGTTGGTGGAAGAGTTCATCCCCACGATCAAATACCACGCGGCCCGCATCAAGATGCGGGTCCCCCCGAATATCGATATGGATGACCTGGTAAGCTCCGGGGTCGTCGGTCTTCTCGACGCGGCCAACCGGTTCGACCCGTCGAGAGGGATCAAGTTCAAGACCTACGCGGAATTCCGCATCCGCGGAACGATGCTGGACTACCTGCGCGAAATGGATTGGTTCCCCCGCTCCATCCGGCAGTCCTCCACGAGACTCCGGAATTCCTACTCGCGCCTGGAAGGGCTGCTGGGACGCCCCCCGGAAGAGAAGGAAGTCGCGGAGGACCTGGACATCACCTTGGATGAACTCCGTAAACGGCTGGCGATGCTGTCCGGCCTGTCGGTCCTCTCCCATGACGAATACCAGGAAGACGGCGACGGCACCGGCATCCAGCGCTTCCTGTGGGAAGCGGCAAAGGACGAGGCGCGGGAAGAGGAACTGCTTAAGGACCTCAAGGAGGTGCTCGCCAAGTCGATCGACGCCCTCCCCCAGAGGGAGAAGCAGCTTATCGCCCTTTACTACTTCGAGGATCTTACGATGAGGGAAATCGGCGAAATATTCGGCCTCGGAGAACCGCGGATCTGCCAGTTGCACGCGCAGGCGGTCCTTCGGCTTCGGGGGAAACTGCACAACCAGCTGGAACGATAGTTCCCCAAGCGGGAGCTTCCGAAAGAAGAGACGCCCCTCACTCCTCCGGAAGCTCCCCCTCCCCGCTCCTGAGGGCGCCGATGCGCGCCCTGAACCGCTCCACGTCCCTGACGGATTCCATGTACTTCGCCTGGGCGTTGTCCAGGTGCCTGCCGAAAATGCGGAAGTTGTCCGCGAACCGCTCGAAATCCTTTCCCACCCGCTCCAGCAGGACCTGGATCTCCCGGGTCTTCTGCTCGATCCTGAACCCCCGGAAGGCGAACGCCAGCGCCTGCAGGTAGGCGTAGAAACTGTTCGGCGAGGTGGGGACCACCTGCAGCCGCAGGAGCTGCTCGTGAAGCGACCGGTCCCGCAGGACCAGGTAGTAGACGGACTCCGCGGGGACGAATAGGAAGGCGAAGTCCAGCGTCTTCGGGGGGCGGATGTACTTCGACCGGATCGATTCGGCCTGTGCCAGCACGTCGCGCGCGAACGCCTTTTCGTATTCCTTCCGCTGGGCGTCGTCGATCTCCCCTTCCATCAGCGGCTGCGCGTTTGCCATCGGGAACTTGGCGTCCACGCATACGAACTGGCTCCTGTCGGGCCGGACGAATATCGCCGCGTCGGCCTTCTCCCCTCCGTCCATCAGGTATTGGAGCTCGAACATCTCCGCATGGTCGCCGAACAGGTCGGACAGCATCTGGTTGAGGGTAAGCTCCCCGAAAGCCCCGCGCGCCTTGGGCTGGGTGAGCAGGACGTTCAGCTGGTTGATGTCGCGGGAGAGAAGGACAACCTGCCCGGTCGCGGCGGAGAGTTCCTTCAGGTGCCCCGCCACCTGGTCGAACCCTTTGATGTTGCGGTCGGCCGTCTCCGAGAGTTCCCGCGCCACCTCGCCCTTTATCTCCGACAGCCGCTCCTCTATGCGCCGGGAGATGTCGTCCATCCCCTTGAGGATGTTCTCCGACACCTCCTGGCGGATGCGGCCGGATGCATCCGTCTGCGCGCGCACGAGTTCCGACGCGCTCGCCCGCAGCGAGTCGGAGAAGGTCCTCTCGATCCGGTCCAGTCGCTCGTCGTACGAAGCGGGACGGCGAAGGAGAACAACGATCAGGGTCGCCGCCGCGGCGACAAGGGTCAGGATCTGGAGCGCTTCCATGGTAGGATAACTATACCAAGAAAACCGGATGGAGTGGATTAGTGCAGGTTTCCAAGCCGATGGCCATCTTCGGGTTCCACTTCTGCGTCACGATTTTCGTGGGCCTGTGCCTTTACGGAATCGTGCTGTACTTGAGCGAAGGTCTCCTGCGGTCCGACTCCCTCCTCTCCATGGTCTCCTATGCCATCTTCATCCTCGCTTCCATGGCGGGGATCTGTTTTTTCGGAAAGGAAGCGGATCAACGCAGGGCGGAGGAAATCCGGACGGCGATTCAAAAACCTTTGCCTTCCCCCAAAAAGAAGAAGAATTGAATCCGGTCGGCCTCTTCCCCGTCTAATCAATATCAAGATGGTTGTTCCCGGATAATTCCTCGGCGGACCGGCACCTTGCGGCCCGGGTTGAATAAGACCCGGGAGCCCCGGAAAGAGGAAACGTCGTGGCGACACTTCCCAAGAAACTCGTCATCTTCTGCTTCAACCTTTGCGCGGCCCTCTATATCGGGATAGGCGTCTATGGAATGGCCATCGGTCTTTGGTCCAAGCGGCTCCAGACGCTCACCCTCTGGCATTCCTTGGCCTACGGAGTCGCGTCCCTGCTGCTGATCCATGCGATCTGCTACTTCGGGGAAATGAGGGACAGGATCGCCGCCAGGGAAGCCGAGGCCACTCTCTCGTAAAGGCGGCGCAGGGTTTTTCGCGGGCTTCAGCGTACTACTTTGCGGCGTCGTCCTCCCTATCCAGGCGGGGCTGGAATTCGATGATTTCCATGAAGATCCCCGGGATGCTTTCCGCCGGCTGCCACTGTTTCTCCTTTGGCTGCACCGTCGGGCCTTCCTCTCCGAGCGTTCCCTTTACGAGTTCCAGGTTGACGCGGGCGACGAGATAATCGCGCCTGGCCCTCGCCAGGTTGCCCTTCGCCTGTATCAGGTTCAGCACGGCGTCCTCCACATCGAGCCTTGTCTTTACGCCGTACTCGAATCCCTTTTCCGCCAGCGCGAGCAGGCGCTCCGCCTGGGACACCGTCCCCGAGAGCGCCTTGACGATCTCCCCCGCCTCGCGCACCGCGTTCACCGCGTCGCGCGTCTCGAGCGCTATCGCGTCCAGCAGCTTCTCCTCGTCGATCCTGAGCGACGCCTTCTCGCTTTTAGCCTGCGCCACCTTGCCGCGCGTGCGCAATCCGTCGAAGATCGGATATGTGAAGAACACCCCCGCCGACCAGACGGTCCCGCTGGCGTCGGCGGTTATCACGTCGAGGTTCCGCCATCCGATTCCGCCCTTCAGATCGAGGCGCGGCTTGTCGCCGGCATTTGCGATGGTCACCAGCTCCTGGGATATTGCGATCCGGTGCCGAAGCTCCGAGAGCTCGGGGCGGTTCTTTACGGCGGTCCCGAAGGCATCCTCGTACGCCGGATACGGGTCGACGGCGGACAGGAGGGTGCCGTCCGCGTCCACCTCCTGCCCCTCGAGGGCGAGCAGGAACCGCAGCCTCTCCCGCGACGTCCGCACGAGGTTCTCCGTCCGTATGACGTCGGGCCTCGCGTTCTCCGCCGCGACTTCGGCGGCGAGAACGTCGTAATCCGTGGCCGTCCCCGCCGCGTTTCTCTTGCGTGTCTCGTCCAGGCGCGAGCAGAATGTCGTAGAAGGAGGCCGTGACGTCCCGCGACGCCGACTGGCGGGTTAGCCGAATACGGTCGTCCGCGGCCGCGAACCCGATCCTCGCCGCCCTGATCCCGGCGCTGATCTGACCCCACGAGAACAACGGCTGGGAGATGCCCGCCATCGCGGAGCTGGTTTCCTGCTCAAGCGGTATGAACCCGCCGCCGAACGCCTTCTGGCTCTCGTCCCGGTTGCGGGAGAACGATGATGTAATGACTATCTGAGGAAGCGCGGCGGCGCGCTCGTCGACATAACGGCCTTCCACCTGCCTGCGAAACTCGATCGCCTTCCGTATGTCGCGGTTCTTTCCGGACGCGGTCGCAAGCGCCTCCTCCAGCGTAAGGACCCTGACGGCGTTGTCCGCACCCCGGACCGGCGGCGGGAAAAGAAAACCCGAGGCAAGAAGGAGAACCGCGAAAATGCCATATGCCATCAGCTTCATCGAAGTCGCGGCGGATTCCGTTTTCATGCGTTCACCTCCCCGGCCCACCGGCGACGGATCCACCCCCCCAAATCGTCGAGGATCGTATACACGACCGGAACGACGAGCAGCGTCAGGAAGGTCGAGGTGATAAGCCCCCCGATGACGGCCCGGGCCATGGGCGCCCGCATCTCGGCCCCCGCTCCCAGAGCCAGCGCCAGCGGCAGCATTCCGAAGATCATCGCGAGCGTCGTCATCATGATGGGCCGCAGCCGGGTCCGCCCCGCGGTTATCACCGCCTCGGCGCGGTCCATCCCCCTCGACCGCAGCACCTTCGCGTAGTCCACCAGCAGGATCGCGTTCTTGGTGACCAGCCCCATCAGCATGATGAGGCCGATGAGCGACATGATGTTGATCGTGTCGCCCGTCAGGAAGAGCATGCCCGCCATGCCCACGATGGACAGCGGAAGCGAAAGCATTATCGCGAGCGGGTCGATGAACGATTCGAACTGCGCAGCCAGGATGAGGTACACGAAGATGACCGCCAGCAACAGCGCCTCCCCCATGTACCCGAACGACTCGACCATGTCCTCGCCCTCGCCGGAGAAGACGACCCGGTAGCCGGGCTCCAGTTTCATGCGGGAGGAGGCCTCCCGGACCTTGTTCATCGCCTCGCCCAGCGGGAGGCCGTCGAGGTTGGCCGATATGACCACCTGCCGCGTCAGGTCCTGCCGGTTGATCTCGGAGGGGGTGTTGCTCAAGTCGTAGCTCAACAGCTCGCTTAGCGGAACCAGGCTCATCCCTCCCGCTCCACGATTGACCGCCAGCCGCAGCCGCTCGACCTGCGACGGGTCCTGCCGCATCGCCAGCGGAAGCCGGACGCGCACATCCACGGAGTCCCCGTCTTCGTCCTCGTAGGTGGACACCGCCTGTCCGCCGACCAGGGCTCCGACCGTCCTGACGACGTCGTTGGTGGTGACCCCCAGGTCCGCCGCCCGCGACCGGTCGACCAGAAGGCGGAACTCCGGGATGTCATGCTCCAGGGTGGCCTCCAGGTCGACGATCCCCGGAATTCGGTACATTTCGTTTTTCAACTCGGCTGCGTACCGCTTGAGCAGGGCGATGTCCTCGCCCCTTATATTCACCATCAGCGGTTTTTCGCCGCTCATCCTGCCCACTTCCACAATGGATGGAAGGATCCCCGGAATAAGCTGAAGGTCGGCCCGAACCTTGCGCTGGAGCTGGTCCTGCTGCTGCTTGCGGTCCTTCTTCTCCACCAGCTTGACGTACACCATCCCGTCCCGCACCGTGGCCGTTTCGCCCGCGCCGATGGTCGCATAGGTGTGCTTCACCTCCGGCATCTTCCGCAAGCCCGTAAGGATGGCGTCTATGCGGCCGCGCGTCTCGTCTATCGAGGCCTCGGGCGTCGCCTGGAAGTTCACCTGGAACTCCGCCCGGTCGTACTCGCTGAAAAACTCGCTCTTCAGCATCGCGAAGGCGACGATGCCGACCGCGAATGCCACAGCCGCAAGGCCCACAACCGTTTTCCTGTGGCCGAGAGCCCAGGAGATCACCTCCCGGTAACGGTCAGCCGTCCTGTCGAACCAGTCGTTGAACCGGTCGAGGATCCGCGCGATGAAGTGGCGCTTTCCCGACCTGTCGATGTCCGGGTCGTGCCACCGGGAGGAGAGCATCGGGTCCAGGGTGAACGAGACGAAAAGGGAAACCAGCACCGCGAAGGTCACCGTGATGCCGAACTGGAAGAAGAAACGGCCGACGATCCCCTTCATGAACGCCACCGGCACGAAGACCGCCACGATGGAAAAGGTGGTGGCGAGGACGGCGAGCCCGATTTCGCTGGTTCCTTCACGCGCGGCCTGGAAATGGTCCTGGCCGTGCTCGAGGTGGCGCACGATGTTTTCCCGCACGACTATGGCGTCGTCTATGAGCAGCCCGATCGCGAGCGAGAGCGCCATCAGGGTCATCACGTTCAGCGTCATCCCCATGAAATTCATCACGATGAAGGACGAGATGACCGAGATCGGAAGCGTAAGCCCGGTGATGACGGTGGATCGCCAGGAGTTCAGGAAGCAGAAGACGATGAATATGGTGAGAATCCCGCCCAGTATAAGCGTCTCCTGCACGTCCTTGACCGATTCCTGGATCATGATGGAGGCGTCGCGCACCATCTCGATGGACGTGCCGGGGGGGAGCTCCGGCTTGAGGCGGTTTATCTCCTTCTTAACCGCCTCGACCACGGCCACGGTGTTGGCTCCCGACTGCCTCTGTATGTCAAGCGCCACCGCGGGCACGCCGTCGACAAGCGCCAGCGACCTCTGCTCCTCCGTCCCGTCCGTGATCTTCGCCACTTCCGAGAGCGCGACCCCCCTTCCTCCGCGCTGCGCGACCACCATCGTCCCGAATTTCCGGACGACGTCCGGCTTTCCCGACACGCGCAGCGGGAATTCCGAGCCGTTGCGGTTCAGCCGGCCGAGCGGCGTGTTGACGTTCTCCGACCTGATCCCCGCGACCACCTCGTCGACCCCCATCTTCATCGCCTCCAGCCGGGAGGGGTCGATTTCGACGTTCACCTCGCGCTTGCTGGCTCCCACCAGGTCGACTTTCCCGACGCCCGAGATGTTCTCGAAACGGCGGCGGATCTTCTTCTCGACGAAGGTCGTCAGGTCCCTGGGGGACATCGTCTCCGACCTCACCGCGAGCGATACGACCGGCATCGCGGAGAAATCCAGCTTCTGGATGATCGGGTCCTCTATCCCCTGAGGCAGCTCTCCCCGTATCGCGGCTATCTTCGACCGCGCTTCCTGGGACGCCTCGTTGATCTTCATCTCGAGCCGGAATTCCACGACGACGGTCGATACGCTCTCGCGGGACGTCGAGAAGACCCGCTTGACCCCGGCTATCGGGTTAACGGCCTCCTCTATACGCTTGGACACTTCCCGCTCGACGCTTTCGGGCGACGCGCCCGGGAACTTGGTGATTATGGTGATAACCGGGATTTCGACGTCGGGGAACATGTCGACCGCAAGGCGCCGGTAGGAGAAGGCCCCCAGCGTCACGAGCGCCAGCATCATCACCGCCGCGAAAATCGGCCGCTTGATCGAAAGGTCGGAAAGTAACATCTATTGCTCCCCGTTTTTCTTGACTACGTTCACCCGGTCGCCTTCCTTGACGTTGAACCCGCCCCGGGTGACGACCGTCTCCCCCTTCGAAAGGCCTGAGGAGATCTCCACCAGGTCTCCGGCCGCGCTGCCTGTCCGTACCGTGCGGCGGCGCGCGACGGCGTTGTCCACGACGACCAGATCGCCCTTTCCGGCGGCCACGTCCCACGATAGAAGCGCCGTCCTGGGCACCTGCAGGACTCCCGGCCTCTTCCCTGTAACGATCCGCCCCTTGACGAACTCCCCGGTCTTGAGCTCTTCGGAAACGTTGCGGACCTCGGCGACCACCCTGATCGACCTGTCCGCCTCGCTCACCGCTGGGTTGATGAACTTGACCTTCCCGGTGAAGGTCTTTCCCGGGATCGCGTCCGTCGAAAACGTGAGCGGTTGCCCGACGCGCACCGCCGCGGAATTTCCAGACGGAACGCTCACTGTCATGTCGAGCAGGCGGTTGTCGACTATCCTGAAGACCACTTTCTGCATCTCCCCGACGACCTCACCGGGACTAACGCTGCGCTCCGCGACGACCCCGTCGAACGGGGCGCGTATCACGGCCTTGGACATCCTCGCCGATGCATGCCGCTTATCTGCCTCGGCGGCACCAACCTGCGCCCGGGCCGCGGCCACGCGGGCGGCGGCGGCCTCCTGCTGCGTCCTGGCGTCGTCCAGGTTCTGCTGGGTGACGAGCCCGGCTTCCTTCAGCTTCTGCGCCCGCTCTAACTCCCGTTCCGCCCGGTTCGCGGCAGCCTGGGCCTCCAGGAGGCCGGCCTTGGCCATTTCCACCGACGCCTCCGCCCTGTTCTTCTGGGCTTCCACCTCGCTCGTATCGACCCGCGCAAGCGGAGCGCCTTTCTTCACCCTGACCCACTCGGTGACGTAGACTTCCGCGACCGAGCCGCCGACTTCGGACTTGACCTCCGACTGGAGCCTGGCCGCAAGAGTCCCCACCACGTCGACGCCGTCCGTGATGTCCGCGGTCGTCGCGGGGCTCACTTCAACGGCAACGGGCGGCTTCCCGTCGTCCTTCTTTCCCGCCTTGCCGTCGGCCGTCCCCTGCCCCGAACACCCCGGCTGCGCAAACGCCAGGATAATCAGCGAAAACACCCATAAGGCCTTTCGAATCATCGACGCTCCCCTTTCCTTTCCCTCTGTCGGCCGACAGCACCCGTTCCGTGAAGTCTTCTGCGGATACCCGATGAGCCGCGGCGCACTAGCCGGTCCCCGGAGGCGATCCCCGCGAAGATCATGTCCAGTACGCGGCGAAGTTTTTCCCTGTCCATCTCGAGTTCCGGGTGGCAAAGCTGAATCTCCATCGCCACGTTGACCGCCCCTATGACCGCCCACATCATGTCCTCCGCATTCCCCTTGCGGAACTCGCCGCTTCGGATACCTTCCTCTACCAACCGGTGCACGGCGTCCTGGAACTTCCGGTGGTGCGCGTCGAAATCGAAGAATGGCGCCCCCTGGGGCGGGCCGTAATAGATGGCGTACATAAGTCTTGCGACTTCGATATGCTCGCGGAACAGGTCCAGGGACCTGCCGGAGAGCAGCCTGATCCTCTCCGCCGAGCTCTCCTTCTCCCCGCTGGTGGCTTTAAGCATGGATTCGAATTTGGAGAACCCCTCCCGCATCATGTGCAGGTAGATCCCTTCCTTGTTCCGGAAGTAGTAGTAGAGGACAGGCTTGGACACGCCGGCCGCGGCGACTATCTCCCTGACGCTGGCGGACGCATACCCTTTCCGGTTGAAAAGCTCGATGGCGCTTTTCAGCAGCCGCTCGCGGGACGCGAGGTCCGGTTTCGGCGCCGCGCCTGCCGGCTTCCCCGTCATACCTGATTTCACGCCCATGAGAGCACC
>JAENIX010000071.1 GCA_016844415.1 Actinomycetota bacterium
GGCGACCGCCAAGGTCGAGTCGGTCGACGAGCAGTACAGGGAAGGGCATATCACGAACGGCGAACGCTACAACAAGGTGGTGGACATCTGGTCCGAAGCGACGGAGAGGATCGCGGAGGAAATGCTTCGCGAGATGGGCACTGAAACAGTAAAGGGAAAGGATGGAAAGGATCGGAAGGTCCCGAGCTTCAATCCCATTTACATGATGGCGGACTCCGGAGCCAGGGGCTCCGACAAGCAGATGCGCCAGCTTGCCGGTATGCGGGGGCTGATGGCGAAGCCATCCGGAGAGATCATCGAGACACCGATCACCTCGAACCTGCGCGAGGGGCTTTCCGTGGGTCAGTACTTCATCTCCACCCACGGGGCGAGGAAGGGGCTTGCGGACACCGCGCTTAAAACCGCGAACTCGGGATATCTCACCCGCAGGCTCGTGGACGTCGCGCAGGACTGCATAATCGTCGAGGACGACTGCGAGACCCTGGACGGAATCCCGGTCCGGGCCCTCATAGAGGGAGGGGAGATCATCGACCGGCTTTCCGACCGCATCCTCGGCCGGGTTGCACTCGAAGACATCCACGACGCGGACGGAGAGCTGCTCGTGACCGCGAACGAGGAGATCAACGAGGACGCGGCCAAGCAGGTCGAGATGTCGGGCATGGACGAGTTGAAGATCCGCTCGGCACTGACCTGCGAGAGCAAGCGGGGCGTGTGCGCGTTGTGCTACGGCCGGGACCTCGCCCGCGGGAAAATGGTCGCCAAAGGAGAGTCGATCGGCATAATCGCGGCGCAGTCGATCGGCGAGCCCGGAACGCAGCTCACCATGCGGACCTTCCACATAGGAGGCGCCGCGTCGCGGTTCGTCGAGCAGAGCAACATACAGTCCAAGCACGACGGCAAGGTGAAGTTCCAGGGGCTCGCCGTGGTCAAGAACAGGGACAGCCGCATGGTGGCGATGAACCGGAACGGGTTCCTGGTGGTCCTCGACGAGAACAACCGGGAGCGGGAGAAGTACCAGATCACGTACGGCGCCACCCTGATGGTCAAGGAAGGGGAGAAGATAAAGGTGGGCCAGCGGCTGGCCGAGTGGGATCCCTACAACATCCCCATCATCACCGAGGTCGGCGGGAAGATCAAGTTCGGGGATATCATCGAAGGCCTCACGATGCGGGAACAGGTGGACGAGGTCACCGGCCGCTCCACCCGGGTGATCATCGAGCCCAAGGATCCGGAGGCGCGCCCCCGGATCTCGCTCAAGGACGACAAGAACAGGACGCTGAAGCTCCCCAAATCGACAAGCGACGCGCGCTACCTCCTCCCGATGGGATCGAACATATATGTGGAGGAAGGCCAGGAAGTACAGGCGGGCGACATCATCGCCAAGATTCCCCGGGAGACGATGAAGACGAAGGATATCACGGGCGGGCTGCCCCGCGTGGCAGAGCTGTTCGAGGCGAGGAAACCCAAGGAGTACGCCGTGATCTCCGAGATCGACGGAATCGTAAGGCTCGGGAAGGATTTCAAGGGGAAGCGGAAGATCCAGGTGGTGCCGGACATAGGCGACATGAAGGAATACACGATTCCGCGTGGCAAGCACATCACGGTGCATGACGGGGAGCGCGTCCGCGCGGGAGAAGCGCTGATGGACGGATCGCCCAACCCGCACGACATACTCCGCGTCCTCGGTGACAAGGAGCTTGCCAGGTTCCTGGTGGACGAAATCCAGGAGGTTTACCGGCTTCAGGGCGTGCGTATAAACGACAAGCATATCGAGGTGATCGTCCGGCAGATGCTCCGCCGCGTGAAGATCGCCGATCCCGGGGACACCGCCTTCCTGGTCGGCCAGAGCGTGGAGAAATGGATTTTCCGTGACGAGAACGATCGGATCAAGACGGACGGCGGGAAGCACGCGAAGGCCGAGCCTCAGCTGCTTGGAATCACCAAGGCGTCGCTTTCGACGGAATCGTGGATCTCGGCAGCGTCCTTCCAGGAGACCACGAAGATTCTCACCGACGCGGCGGTGCATGGCCGGGTCGACCACCTCGCGGGGTTGAAGGAAAACGTCATCATGGGGCGCCTGATACCCGCGGGTACGGGCGGAATTCTTTACAGGAAAGTGGGTTTCGAGGCGGACCCGCCGCTTGTGACCGAGGTCAGGGAAGAGGCACACCCGGAACTCGGCGAAGGTGAAGAAGAAACGGGTTGACACCGTGCGCATTGCATGATAAAAATTTCTCTTTGACTTTGTAAAACGTGAAGGAACGTTGCAAGAGGAAGGGATGAGGTAGGAATGCCCACGATCAGCCAGTTGGTGAGAAAGGGACGCCAGGTTGCGGCGGTAAGGAGCAACTCCCCGGCGCTTGAGAATTGCCCGCAGAAGAGGGGAGTCTGCCTCCGGGTCTACACAACCACGCCGAAGAAACCTAATTCGGCCCTCCGGAAAGTCGCCAGGGTCCGCCTTACAAATGGTGTGGAAGTGACGGTGTACATCCCCGGCGAGGGGCATAACCTGCAGGAACATTCGGTCGTGTTGATCCGGGGAGGAAGGGTCAAGGACCTTCCCGGCGTTCGGTATCACATCATACGCGGAAAGCTGGATTCCGTTGGTGTCCAGGACAGACGGAAGTCGCGGTCGAAGTACGGTACAAAGCGACCCAAATAGCTTTCCCTGACCGATCGAAGAAGCACCATCCTTAACCCGGCGTGTCCGCCGGAACGGGGAAACAGACTTAAGAAAAGCTTCATTCGGGGGCCGAACGGCGCCTGAGTGGGGATTTCGCGGTATTTTGCACAGAGAAGATACGCGAGTGTGCCGGAGGAGGCGAATCGTATGCCAAGGCGCGGATACGTGTCCAAGCGGGAGGTTATGGCGGACCCCGTATACGGGGATGCCCTCGTTGCGAGGGTGATCCACGCCGTGATGAAGCAGGGGAAGAAACGCGTCGCGGAGAACGTGGTCTACGGGTCGATGGACATCATCAAGGACAAGACGAAGGAAGACCCGGTCGTCGTGCTCAAAAAGGCGGTCGAGAACGCGAAGCCGATGGTCGAGGTGAAGTCACGCAGGGTCGGCGGGGCGACCTACCAGGTCCCCGTCGAAATCAGGCCTGAAAGGCGGTTGTCGCTTTCCATCCGCTGGCTGGTCGGCTACGCGAGGGATCGCGGCGAGAAGACGATGGTGGCGAAGCTTTCCGCCGAGCTGATCGACGCCTTCAACAACCGCGGAACGACCATTAAGAAGAAGGAAGACACCCACAAGATGGCCGAGGCCAACAAAGCCTTCGCGCATTATCGCTGGTAACCGGTAATCCGACGTAGAAGGGGAAGGTTATAGTTTCGTGACCAGAGCCACACCGCTGCATAAGACCCGGAACATCGGGATAATGGCCCATATCGACGCCGGGAAGACCACCACGACGGAGAGGATCCTGTATTACACGGGGGTCTCCCACAAGCTGGGCGAAGTTCACGACGGCACCGCGACGATGGACTGGATGGAGCAGGAGCAGGAACGGGGAATCACGATCACTTCGGCCGCGACGACCTGTTTCTGGAAGGAGCATCGGATCAACATCATCGACACGCCGGGGCACGTGGATTTCACCATCGAGGTGGAGCGATCGCTGCGCGTCCTGGACGGGGCGGTGGCGCTTTTCGACGCCGTCGCGGGGGTCGAGCCGCAGACGGAAACGGTGTGGCGCCAGGCCGACAAGTACCGTGTACCCCGCCTCGCGATGATCAACAAGATGGACCGCACAGGGGCCGATTTCGACCGGTGCATAAGGATGATGAAGGAGCGGCTGGCCGCCAACCCGGTCCCCGTACAGCTTCCTCTCGGTAAAGAGGACGGTTTCAGGGGGATCATCGACCTGGTGCGCAATCACGCGGTGGTCTGGGACGAGGAGACGCTGGGCGCGAAGTACCACGAGGAACCGGTGCCTGAGGAGATGCGGGACGCCGTCGCCGCCGCGCGGGAGGCGCTCCTGGAATCCCTGGCGGACGTGAACGATTCCCTGCTGGAAAAGTACCTCAACCGGGAGGAGGTCGAGGTCGAAGAGCTGGCCGCTGCGATCCGGCAGGCGACGATAAGCCTGAAGATCGTGCCCGTCGTGTGCGGCTCCGCCTTCAGGAACAAGGGAGTCCAGCCGCTGCTCGACACCGTGATCGACTACCTGCCGTCCCCCCTGGACGTCCCTCCGATGAGCGGAGTGGATCCGAGGGACGATACCACGGTGATACGGCCGCCAGACGATTCGGCGCCCTTCTGCGCGCTGGCGTTCAAAATCATGAACGATCCTTTCGTCGGACACCTGACTTTCATCCGCGTCTACTCCGGGACCGTCCGTTCCGGGGACCATATATACGTCCCCGCAAGGCAAAGGAAGGAACGGGTAGGGCGGCTGCTGAAGATGCACGCAAACAAGCGTGAAGAGATCAAGGCGGTGTATGCAGGTGAAATAGCCGCATGCGTCGGTCTGAAGAACGCCTTCACTGGCGATACCCTATGCGCGCCTGAGCACGAGATCGTCCTCGAGTCGATCACCGCCCCCGACCCCGTGATTTCCATAGCGATAGAGCCGAAAACCAAGGCCGATCAGGAAAGACTGGGCATATCCCTGCAGAAGCTTGCGCTCGAGGACCCGTCGTTCCAGGTCCGGACCGACGAAGAGTCGGGACAGACGATCATTTCCGGTATGGGGGAGCTTCATCTGGAAATCATCGTGGACAGGCTGATGAGGGAATTCAAGGTGGAGGCGAGCGTTGGCCGTCCGCAGGTCGCATACCGGGAAACCGTTTCACGCCACGCGAAGCACGAAGGCCGTTACATCAGGCAGACGGGCGGCCGCGGGCAGTACGGGCACGTATGGATCTCGGTCGAGCCGCTGGGAAAAGGATCGGGAATCGAGATCGTAAACAAGATCATCGGCGGTTCGATTCCCCGGGAATACATACCGGCGATCGAGAAGGGCGTCCGCGAGGCCGCGGAAAACGGCGTGGTGGCGGGATACCCCGTCGTGGACATCAAGATAACGCTGGTCGACGGCTCCTACCACGAGGTCGATTCATCGGAGATGGCGTTCAAGATCGCCGGCTCGATGGCCTTCAAGACCGCATGCAACCACGCGGCTCCCATTCTGCTCGAGCCGGTAATGGGAGTCGAGGTGGTGACCCCCGAGGAATTCATGGGGGAGGTCATCGGAGACTTAAGCTCCAGGAGGGGCCGCATACAGCAGGTTGAGGCTCGGGGAAACACCCAGGTGATCGCGTCGCACGTTCCACTGGCCCTGATGTTCGGTTACGCCACCGATTTACGGTCCAAGACGCAGGGCCGGGCGACATTCACGATGCAGTTCGACCATTACGAACCGGCGCCGTTATCCGTGAGCGAAGAAGTGGTCGCCAGGGTAAAGGGCGCTTAATAACGATACCCACGCGAACGGGAGGAGACCTCCATGTCCAAGCAGAAGTTTGAGCGCACGAAGCCGCACGTGAACGTCGGCACGATCGGTCACGTGGATCACGGGAAGACGACACTTACGGCTGCGATCACGAAGGTATTGTCTCAACGCGGCTGGGCGGAGTTCGTTCCGTTCGATCAGAT
>JAENIX010000072.1 GCA_016844415.1 Actinomycetota bacterium
CTGCTGGGTCTTCTGCGTGGATATCCGGGTGAACTGCGCAGCTTTGATATACGCGTCCGTCGTGAATCCTCCTGCGCGTTCGATGACGGAGCTTAAGCGCTCCCCCTTGCGGACGGCATAAGCCCCCGGGAACCTGACCTCGCCTGCAAGCGTCACCTGGATCTTTTCGGCCCAGTCGGGAATCTGGCGGACGGCGAGAAGGTCGTATTCACGCAAGGGGATGTCGAAGCTCTTGTCGCCGGACATCGCCCGCTCGGGGGAAAAAACGAGCGTCTCCGTCTTGACCAGCTCTCCTCCGGGCGCGATCTCCCGGCGGATGAGTTCGGCCTCGCGGCCGTAGGCGCTTTCCTTGAACCCGCCCGCCCTGAAGAGGAGGTCCGAGATCTTCATCCCCTCCGTGAGGACGTATTCGCCCGGGGAGTTGACTTCGCCCGAGATGGACACGCTCTTCTTGTATCGCGTTTCCCAGATCGAGTGGATCTTGACCTGGTCCTCGTCTTCCAGGACGAGGTCGTTCGCCGCGTCACCCGACATCGCCTTCGCCAGGTCGAAGTAGATCGTCTGGAAATTCCGCTTCCCGTCGATCCGCAGGATCTCGGATCGGCCCGTGGATGCCGACCGGGTGAGGTCGCCGGCCAATTTCACGAGGTCGGAAATGCGCGCCCCCTTCTTGAGGTCGAAGGATCCCGCCTTGCGGACCTCGCCGGAGATCGTCACCTTGGGGCTATCGCGGAAGGCGCTTCGGGGGAAGACCGTCAAGATGTCCATCGCCTGGAGAGGTACGTCCGCTTCCTTCTTCTTCTCGAGGACGATTTCCCGCAGGTTTACGGGGATCGTTTCCTTGCGCATCTCCGGAGGAACGAGGCGCGTCAGCTGCGCGTAATCGAACCAGGTTTCGGGCTGGAACGAGCCTATGTCCGGGAGCAGGGAGGCCACGGTCATGCCGGGCTTCAATTCGTATTTCCCGGGGCGAAGGACATTCCCCTCCAGGGTCACCGCATTCCGCTCCGGTCCGAGAATCGGCAGGACCCGGACGATGTCCCCGTCGGACAATTCGAACGGCCCCTTGCCCTTTTCGAGCTCGTCGGCGTCGGCGTCGAGGACGATCTTCGCGGTGTGGCCTTCCAGGCGCTCCACCTGGATGCGGCGCTTGTAGGCGGTCGGCGCGAAACCGCCCGATACGCGGATCAGGTCCAGGAGCGTTTTCTCGTCCTTCAATTCGTAGATGGCGGGGCGACGGACCTCTCCCGAAATCGCCACGAGCCTTCCCACCACCGGAACGAATATCGCGTCGCCCTGGATGAGCCGGATGTCGGAGCGCGTTTCGCCTTTGAGAAGATAGTCGTACAGGTCGATTTCCTGGATCTCGTTCCCCCCCCGGTTGATCCTGATCCGTCTCAGTGTCCCGATGTCCTTGACGCCGCCCGCCATCGAAAGCGCCTGCAGCGCGGTGTGCAGGGAGCTGACGTTGTACCACCCGGGTGCGCGGACCTCGCCCACGGCCGAGACGCGGATCCCTTTCATCTGGCCCATGGTCACGTCGGAGCTGACCTCGGCGATGGTGGAGATCTTCGACTTGAGAAAAGATTTCATCTCGTCGAACGTCTTGCCCGCCACGTAGAGCGAGCCGAATTTCGATAGGTAGATCTTTCCGTCCCGGTCCACCACCGCCCGCTGCGTCCCTTCGACCCGCCCCCACATCCGGATGACGATCTCGTCCCCGGGGCCGACGACGTAGCCGGGGGCCACCGGCATGTTTTCCAGGATCAGCGCGACGCCGGGGACGGGGTTGAATATCTCGTGGCCGAAATGGATGATCTTGCCGGCCTCGTCCCCGACCAGGCGCTTAAGGAACAGGTTTCCCACATAGGTGGAGGTTTTCCAGTCGTAGGCGGGAAAGGCGGGCCTGGGCTCCACCTTCGTCATCTGTTCCTGTTTCGTCGTCTCTATCTCTTTCTTATCCCCCTTCTTCTGAAGCTCCTTGGCGGTATCGGCAAGCTTTTTTCGGTCTTCCAGCATCTTCCTTGCCTCGGCGCTCGTCTCCAGCATCTTTTTGCCCGCATCGATCTGCTCGGGGGTCACGTCCGTGGGGATATCCGGGAGTCCTTGCTGGGTAATTTCCGCCGCCGCGAAGGCCGGGAGCGCCGCGCCAAGGAAACCCGTGCCGGGAATCCACCCGACTACGCCCGCCATCACCATCGCCACCATCAGAACCGGGACGTTCCTAAGAACTCGGAGTACCCTCAGAACCGGGACGTTGCTAAGAACTCTGGGGATCGTTTTCATCTTCACCTGCCGGGGAGAGATCGATAAGCGATGCCGAACCGAAGGGATTCTCAATCAAACCCGCGCGCCGCTGATCCAAGACCAGTCGCCATATGGTCCTGGCACTGGCGCAAGGAGAAGCACAGGCCTCGGTTTCCCAATCCGCATATCGGTTTGTGGGAACCGGATCACCGCGACTTGGCCGGGTTTTTTCACTGCCATTTTTCCTTGATATCTTTTTCTCCATATTCAGGCCACGGTTCATCTTCCAGCCCGCGCAGTGCACAGGCAAGAGAGAATGCGGACCAATCCTTATTTTCCCTTCCATGCTTGCTCGCCAGATATTCCACGAAATCGAGCACTTCTCGTTGCAAGGGCTCCGGAAGGATGCTGAGCTTTTTATTGATCGCGTCCGATGTCTTCATGCTTCACCATCTTTCAGGGCGGCGAGGATATCTTCACGTTGCAACTTTGGATAAGCATCCAGCATTTCATCCACGGATGCTCCTTCCCCAAGCTTACGCACCAGTAGTTCCACAGGCACCCTCGTGCCGCGGATCACTGGTTTGCCCAGCATTATCCCGGGCTCAGAAACGATCCGGTCGTGTTTTTCCACGATGTCCACTCCTTTCGCCTGCCTGAGGTTTGCTCACACAGCCACCAACAAGGCGTTGAATGGGAAAACCTCCGTGACAGGCAGCAATTCGTTTTTATTGAACCCCATTATATATCACCCGCAGGACCCGCAGAACCGAATGGCCCTACTCTCCCAATTCGTCGACAAGCTTCTCCGCCCACCCAAGGAAAAAATGGCGCATTTCATCGAGCCGCAGCTCCTTGATCATGCGGGGAAGGATGGATACGGTTTCGACTCGCCTTAACGATTGCGCGAGCCAGAAGTTGTCCATGCCGACGTGTTTCCTTCGCGCGTTTTGAAGAACTTCCGGGAAGGGATACATCTCCTTGTCGATGAAGAATATGTCGACAAAGTCCTTCGGCTCGTGCCTGTCGAACAGCGCCGACAGCTTGTTGCAGACAATGTCGAGGGAATTGTCGATCTGTATGCCGTAATGTTCCTCCCTCAGAACCGGTTCCAGGCGCGCGACCGGGTCCACGGCGAAATCGACTCGGACCTGTTCTCCCGAACGTCCCGTCACGACGCAGTCCAGGAAGGTGCTGTACGCGCGACGATACTCGACCCCGGCGCCGATCTTCCCCGCGATGTCCGTAAAAAAGCTCCTGACCACCGTCATTCCCGCGGCATCTCCGGTGAAGAAATCCAGGTCCTCCGAGAGCCGGTGCTGAAGATAGAAAGCCGAAAGAGCCGTTCCGCCCGTCAGGAAAAACAAATCCCCGATTTCCGAGCGGGCGATTGCGCGGAGGATTTCTTCCTGCAGGGGTGTCAGTACCAGCGACGCCTTATCCGGCTTTGCGCGCAAAATACCACTCCCAGAATTCCCTCTTGTCGCGGGATATATCGAGATCGGGAAGATAACGGCGGACCGCTTCCAGGCCCACCTCTTTCAGATCGACATCGGTCCCTCGCATCAGGACTCTACCGACATAGAATTTCCGGAATTTTTCCGTTCCGTACTCTTCCTCGGAGAAATCGTAGTCCCATATCAGGGATTTGTTGACGAAAAATGTTTTCATGATTTCGGTGTCACGCGGCTCCGAATTCCCGGAGCAGTTTCACTCCTCCACGCGCGGCCGCTTTCCGGCAGTATGCTTCGTCGGCCGTGACGAAAACTCCTTTTCGGAGGAGCGCCACGGCGTGGTACACGGCGTCGTAGAACGTTACACGGAAATCCTTCATCAGATCGAACGCGGTCCGGCACAGGTCGACCGTTGTCTCCTCCTCCGCGCAACGATACCCGATCAGAACGTCCATCAGCTTGTTGGCGCGCGCAGGATCCTTGAGCGCGATCACATTGCCGACTTCGAATACCCATAGCCGTGGAAGAACGATCTCGTGCCGCCCGTCCAGCCACCCCGATCGTATCGCGTCGGCCTGTTCCAGATCCTTCTCTTCGGCGCCGGCAAAGACCCATTTCAGGATGACGGAAGCATCCGGTACGATGATTCGGTTGGAAGGAATATCAATGCCTCCGCCGGTCTTTCTTCAGAATTGCGACGATCTCTTTGGTCGTAAGAGAGGGGCCGCTATCCCGCAGCAAACGGAGCTTTTCGGTTAGCCGCCTTCTCCTGATGGAGAGCAATTCCCTGGCCAACGCCTCGTTGACTATTTTGCTCCGCTCGCCGGCAGGAACCAGCGTCTCGAGGTCCCTGGCGATCTCGTTGCGGATCATGAAATTCAGTTTCCGGGCGGTGTTGACCACCGGCTTACCTCCGCAAAAGGAGTAACAATCTTACTCCCATATCTTACTCCCACCTCGCACGTCTGTCAAATTCCCCTCCGCCGCATTCAATTTTCGCGTCCCATGAACGAGAAAGAGGTCGCCTGGTACGACACCCCCAGGAAGGCGGAGAATCCGGTGTCCTTGAGTCCCGTGACACCGCCCTTGTTGGAGACGCTGTCGACCATTGCGTTCGCCTCGGCGCGCCAGGATTTCGTGAGCCAGCCGGTGACGCCCGTGGAGAAGCGGGAGCGGTGCTCGCCGGGGAAGCCCGCAGAGGGCTGCACCCCCGCCTGATGCCGGACACTCTCGTAGCCGACTTCGGCGAAGGTCGTGGGGAGGAAGAAATACCTCGACTTGAAGGACCACTCCTTGGAGCCCCCGCCCATCGGATGGCCGAGAACGATCCCATGGTACTGGTGGGGATAGGCGTGGTTGTACCAACTTGCGGTCTTCGCCCTGCCGCTGTAGACGTCCGCGTACTCGGCGCGAAAGTCCAGGCGGGAGGAGCCCAGCACCTTCGGGAGATAGACGCCGACAAGGTCCCCCCACTGGGACGGGTAGGGCAGATTCGTGAAAAGAAACTTGTTCTCGCCCTCCCCGGCACGGTCCCAATAGATTTGCACCGGTTGATACCGGAACGGAAGGGTGACGGTGAAGTCCACCCCGGCCAGGGTGTTGCTTAAGTAGCCGGGACTGTTCCTCCCCAGGTATTCCTCGACGAACTCCGAGACATCGTAGTCCCGGCCTTCTCCGCCGGAGTGAAAGATGCGCGTCATTCCGATCTCGAGCCACGGGCGCGGCCTCGCGGCCAGGCGGGCGTTGAGCATGAAGGAATGCGAATACAACGGCTTCTTCTCCATCCGCACCGCCACCAGTTCGTATTGAACATTGCCCAGGAAGGAGAACCACCCGGTCAACGGGATCGGCTCCGGGTTGTGGAAGCGGATCCCCGGATAGGGGGCGGCGTTGTTGGTCCCGGATAGGGGGCGGCGTTGTTGGTGAGGATGAGCGCTCCATGGCGGCCGGGCCCGTACCATCCCGAAATTTTCCCGACCTGCACGGCGGCATATTTATAGCCGGCCTCGATGGAAGTGTCGAGAAGTTGGTTCCCCTCGCCGTCGCCCCTGCCGTGGAGCGTCATGGCGCGTAACTGCCCGGACAGGTACGGCGACATCTCTGCGCGGGCGGAGAGCCCCGCTTGCGCCGACCAGTCGTCGGGGCGAAAGATACCCTCGTTGTTTCGCGGCAGGAAGCGGGAATCCGAAAAGGAAGCGGCGGCCGTCACGCGGCCCATCGTCTTCGGCGCGGTATAGAATGCAAGCCATCGAAGAAGTTCCCCGTCGAACCCTTCGGGGTAGGTATACCGGGAGGCTTTTTCCGCAGCGTTGCGCACCGCCTGTATGGAATAGGGTCTGGTGTTGGCGAGGAATCCCGGCAGATACCCGGAAGCGTTCAGCTTGTCGATCACCGCGTAGATTTCAGGCTCGTCGTTCAGGAACAGGTCGGAAGCGCGTGCGGTCGCCGGTACCGCCGAAGCAATCGCAACCCCAAGCACAACCCCGGCGATAGCCGTAAAAACGGGGACGTTCTTAAAAACTATTATCCGAAAACCGTGCACACCAACCCGCTGATTTGCTCGAAGTGCCGGTCCGCCGTGAGAAGCTCCGCGCCATGCTCCATCGCCTGGGCGGCGATCCACATGTCGTTTGAGGGGATCGGGGTCCCCTGGCGTCGAAGATGCAAGGCGATCCTCGAGTACCGGTCGGCCGTCACCTCGTTCACCGGGACCAGTTGCACGACATCCTTTCCGAGAAAGCGCCTGAGAGCGTTCGCGTTCTCATGGAAGCGCGATCCATTGCGGAATCCCAGCATCAATTCTCCGATCGCTATCGGGGACATCAGAACCTCGTCCGAAGCGGCAACTTTTTCCATGAAGGCCGGGACACCGTTGAAATGTTTGATGTAGGCGCTGGTGTCGAGGAGAATCCTCATTTCCACATCTCTTCGTCGATCTCTTCGAAAATCCGGATCGCCTCCTCAAGTTCCGCAGCCTCTTCATCCGTCATCGTTCCGGCAAATTCCAGGAGAGACTCACCGGCGGGCTTCTTTTTACGACCGCCTCGGCCGGACGATTCGCCGATGATTTCGAGGACCACCTTGTTCAAGGATTTCCCGGACTCCTTCGCCTTCCGGCGGAGCATCTTTTCCATCGCCGGATCGTCGATCCGAAGCGTGATCTGGGTCATGACTCACCTCCTGACTTACAATGAGTCATATTATGCCTCATCCGGATGTATGTCAACGCAGGCAGGCTACCGCCACTTTGGGTGGGAATCGTTACGTCCCCGGAAACACGGGGTTCTGTTGAAAAACCGACCGCGATGATATATCAAATTATTGTAATATATTATCAAACTAACAACTATAAAACCCCGTTAATTATTCGCTCGCCTGGTGATTTCCGCATCGAGGCAGCCTATCCCTCGATGACTTCCTTATTGAGGGTCACCCGAAAACTGGACACCGCGTCCAATAAAAGGACCACACGCTCGCGGTCGGGAAGTTCTTCCACAAAGATGGCGTCGATTCCGGCGAACGGCCCGTCCCCGATCTTGATGCGCTGGCCGCGTTTCCATGTAATGGTCTTCTTGACCAGCTCTACGACCCCTTCCTCGTTCATCCGGCCGCGGACCGCCTCGACGATCGACGAATCCACCTCCTGGGGCTCGGGGCCGAAGGAGACCACGCGGGCCACGCCGCGCGTGTAACGGACGGTCCGAAGCTGCTCTATGTCGAAACGGACGAACAGGTAGGTCGGGAAGAGCGGACGCGTTTCAATGCGCCCTTTATTCTTTATTTTTTTTAATATTTTTGGATATATCGACTCGAAGCCCGCTTCCGTCAGGCGGGTGTATATCCTGGATTCATTAAGCGGCTTGGTCTTGACGAGGTACCACTTCAAATCCATACATCGCCCTCCCGGCCGATATCGTTCAATCGGCCCGCCGCTAGCGTTACTTGTCGCCCTTCGGTTGAAATAATCTCCGGTCCCAGATTACAGGCTCGGGCCTGGTGTGCGTGATTTTCCGGAAATCCGCATGCGCGGCATGGATGAGCACGTTGCAGTCTCCCCTTGCGACGACTGAGGGAACGACGAGGACTGCCGTCCGCTTTTCCAGAAGCCATCGGTCGCCGTAGGCGCGGCTTCCCGTAAAATCAGCGCGATCCCATCCGGGGACATCCGAAGCCGTTATCTCCTCGATGTCGACCGCGGGAATATCGATGATGATGCAATGCTGGCTCTTCGGAATGCCGCCGGTACCGGAATGAGCCAACCGCTCCAGCATGGCACAGGCATGGGAGGCAGAGGCGTAGATGACGGCATGCCCCGGGGAATTCCAGCGCGCGCCGTATTGCAGCGCGCCGGTTCCGTCGTAAATCGGATGGCGGATGTCGGCGATGCGCCAGGCGCGGAGCGGTCCCTTACGCCGGCAGGCCATAGAAGAGCTTCCACAGAAGTTCCTCCACCTGGCGCGCCCCCAACTCTGCATAGGAAGTCTCCAGCGGGCGTCGCCCCAGACGTGTTCCGCCGTGGCGATGACGCGCGCGAGGCGTTCCGTCCTCTCGCTCTCCTCCGGCTTGAGGTGTTGCTCCCGGCGCTTGTAGGTGGCCGCGGGAACTATGCGGTGCATGACCTCGCGCTGCTCCTTTGAGCTGGTCACGACGCGCACCACGCAATGGCGCAAGGCCGATTTGGGAAGCCCACGGGAGACGATCTCGGTCAGCTCGCGCAGTGTGCGGACCGGCCTGTTAAGGCCCATTACGTCGGCGATCTTCCTGGCGGTAATCATGATCCGCCTCCAGCCTCTGGCATCATTTGACACCGATTATAGGCTCATATGAAATTATTTTCAAGGAGCAAAACGCTCTATAGGAACATGAATAATTATAGATGGAGCATCTCGCGGAAATAGGCGATCGTCCGGGCAAGTCCCTCGCTGACAGGAACCTTCGGCGTCCAGCCAAGCGTCTCCTTCGCCAGCGTGATGTCGGGCTTCCTGCGGACGGGGTCATCCTGTGGAAGAAGCTTGTAGACGATCTTCGAAGAGGAGCCGGAGAGCTTCCTGATCATCAGCGCAAGCTGTTTGATGGTGCGCTCCTTGGGGTTGCCGAGGTTGACGGGGCCGACAATATCGTTCTGGTCCATCATGGCGATCATCGCGGTGACCAGGTCGTCCACATAGCAGAATGAGCGGGTCTGGTTTCCGGAGCCGTATATCGTGATCGGCTCGTTTTTCAGCGCCTGGACGATGAAGTTGGAGACCACGCGGCCGTCGTTGGGGTGCATCCGGGGCGTCTCGGCGCAACGCTTGCCCTCGTCGTAGCAGGAACGAACCCCAATAGGGTTTACGTTCCCCCAGTACGACTCCTTCTGCGGGTGCTCCGCCGGGTCGCCGTAGACCTCGGATGTCGACGCCTGCAGGATCTTCACTTTGAGACGCTTGGCCAGGCCGAGCATGTTAATTGAGCCGTGGACGTTCGTCTTGGTGGTCTGGACGGGGTCGAACTGGTAGTGGACCGGCGATGCGGGGCAGGCGAGGTTGTAGATCTCGTCCACTTCCACGTAAAGCGGCCAGG
>JAENIX010000274.1 GCA_016844415.1 Actinomycetota bacterium
CCCTGTTCTTTCTGGGTTTCCTGGCGCTTCTCATCTACAGCTGCGCCGTCAATCCCGTCACGGGCAAATCCGAGCTGTCCATAGTCTCCTTCTCGGAGGAGGAAGAGGTGGCCCTGGGGTCGAAGGCTTATTCTCCCGCCGTCCAGCAGCAGGGAGGCTTCTACCGCGACAGGGAACTGGAGGAGTACGTCCAGTCCGTCGGGACGCGGGTCGCCCGCACCTCACACCGGCCGGGACTGAATTACCGCTACCGGGTGCTCAACTCCTCCGTCCCCAACGCCTTCGCGCTGCCGGGCGGCTTCATTGTGATCAACCGGGGGCTGCTCGTTCATCTTTCGAGCGAGGCCGAGCTGGCGGCGGTCCTGGGGCACGAGACCGGGCACGTGACGGCCAAGCATTCCCTGGCGGGCTACCAGCGGGCGCTGGCCGCCAACCTTCTTCTCACCGGGGTTTCGGTCGCCGCGGGAGGAAAAACAGGCGTGATGGAGGTTTCGAGCATTACCACCTCGCTCCTTGAAAACGGATTCTCCCGGGACCAGGAGCGCGAGGCCGACTGGCTGGGGATTGACTACATGGTCAAGGCGGGATACAGCCCCGAGGGCGCGGATCACGCAAAGGTATCCGGACACGGTGCGCAATCCCAATTATACATTCAACGAGGCGATCGGCGATTCGACCAACGCCAGGAAGTACGCCGACATGGCGAAGTAGGACCGGGGGCTACCTTTTTCCGGAGAGCGCCTGGATCTTCTGGTCGATCGACCTGATCTCGTTTTGCAGCGCGTTCCGTTCCGCGACAAGCTTCTTCCACTCCTGCTTGCAGGCCAGGTAGGCGGAGCGGGCCTGTCGCTTCCTGTCCTGGGCGATGCGGATGCCGTCCCGCTCGGAGCTGATCCGGTCGTTCAATCGCTTGATTTCCGCGGATATCCGGGCGCCGTCCCGCCATGTCCTGGATGTTCTGAAGCGACCTCTCGATGCTCGAGTCCTCGGAGTCGAACAGCCAGCTCATCCGCCCCTCTTCGTCCGCCAGGTCCCTTTCCGCCGCCGCGATCCGGTCCTCCAGGGCATCCCGTTTGTCCAACAGGCGCTCGCGGTTATCCTTGAGCTCCTCTATCTTCTTCGTTTCTTCCTCCCTGCGGGCTTCCTCCTGCCGGGCGCGAATCTCGGTCTTGCGCGCCTTCCCTTCCGCCCGGACCTTGGCGTGCGCCGCCTTGTCCAAGGCCGCCGGGCGGACCTCCATCCCGGTCCGGATCCGGGCATAGGCTTCATCGGAAAGGGGCTGGCTCCAGAACCGGTTATCGAAAATTTCCAGCGGGTAGATCAGGACTGTTCCATTGTCCGCCGCAACCTGGAAGTCGCTGTCGCGCGTCACCCCGTTGTCGGTCCCCAATGGAACGGATACCGCAACGGCGGCGTCGTTTTTCAGGTCGACCGCCGCTTCCGCCGAGAGGGCGGAAGAAGCCGGCACGCACAGTCCGGCAACCGCGATAAGAATGGGGAGAAACCGTTTCATGACCATTAGACGCCCTCCGGGGGGCGGGAATTCGATGTCCCGCGGGTCGGCGCATCGATTATAATAGAAAGGTTATCTAACGGGTTATGGGGTTCATCCCCCCATTTCAGCCCGCTTTAAGGAAAGGATACACCGTGGCCAAGGAGGAATTCATCCCGAAATGGATCGCCTGGGAGGTGACCGGGCGGTGCAACCTGAACTGCATCCATTGCAGGGCCGCCTCTTCGATGTTCTCCCATGACACCGATTTCACGACGGATGAGGCGAAGAAGCTTATCGACGATATCACCTCGTTCTGCAGCCCCGTGCTCGTGCTTTCCGGAGGGGAGCCGCTCCTGCGGCCGGATCTCTTCGAGATCGCGAAATACGGCACGGAAAAGGGTCTCAGGATGTGCATCGCCACGAACGGGACCCTGGTGACCGACGAGGTCTGCGGGAAGATGAAGGACACCGGGATCAAGATGGTGTCCCTCTCCCTCGACGGATCCACGCCGGCCGTCCACGACGATTTCCGGAAGCAGCCGGGGGCTTTCGAGGCGACGCTTCGGGCCGCGGAGACGTTCCGGCGGAACGACGTCCCGTTCCTCGTGAACTCCTCCTTCGCAAAGCGGAACCAGCACGACATCGCCGATACGTACAAGCTTGCCAAGGAGATCGGCGCAAAGGCCTGGTACATGTTCATGATCGTCCCCACCGGCCGCGGGAAGGAGATCATGGACGAGTTGATCACCAAGGAGGACTACGAGAAGATCCTGGAGTGGCACTATCAGATGGAGAAGGATGAAACGGATCTGCTCGTGAGGCCGACCTGCGCCCCGCACTACTACCGCGTCCGCCTGCAGAAGATGAAGGAGGAGGGGCACAAGTTCGCCCCGCGGTCGCTCACCTTTTCCACCGGCGGCGGAAAGGGGTGCATCTGCGCGCAGACGATCTGCTTCATCGACTCGAAGGGGAACGTACAGCCCTGCTCCTACTTCCCCGTCGTGGCGGGGAACGTCAAGAAGCAGGCGTTCAAGGAGATCTGGTACCATTCCGAGCTGTTCGAGTCTCTGCGCGACTTCGAAAAGTACAAGGGGCGGTGCGGCGAGTGCGAGTACATAAACGTCTGCGGCGGATGCCGCGCGCGGGCCGACGCGGTGCTGGAGGACTACCCTCAAGACGCGGAAGCGGCTTTCCCAGGCCGTCGAGTCGGGGAAACAGGCGGCAGAAAAATAATTATTTAATAACCCAGGGACGGACCTAAGAACCGGGACGTTCCTAAGAACTCGGGAACGTAACCAGGATGGTCCTCGAGGGACCGTCCCGAAACGTTGAGCTGGAGAACAAGATCGGCATTTTATAGCCGGGCCGGTCAAGAAACCAAGGATGTCCATATCTGGAGTTCTTAGGAACGTCCCGGTTCTTAGGTCCGTCCCTGATCTTAAGTAACTTTCAGAGGTGAGAATGGGCGATTACAGATTCCTGAAGGCCTGCCGGCGGGAGCCGGTGGACGTCACCCCCGTTTGGATCATGCGCCAGGCCGGGAGATACCTTCCGGAGTACCAGCAGCTGCGCGGAAAGAATTCGTTCCTCACGATGTGCAAGACCCCGGAGCTCGCGGCGAAGGTGACGATCCAGCCGGTGGAGCGGCTGGGCGTGGACGCGGCGATACTTTTCTCCGACATC
>JAENIX010000073.1 GCA_016844415.1 Actinomycetota bacterium
ACGCGACGAGGATCCCGGCCACCGCCGGTCCGATCACCCGGGCGCCGTGGAAAATGCCGGAGTTGAGCGCGATCGCGTTGGACAGGTCCTCCTTCCCCACGAGTTCGATCACGAACGCCTGGCGCGCGGGTGTGTCGAGCGCCTGGGCGGCTCCCAGCAAAAACGCCAGCACCATCACGTGCCATACCCGCACCACGCCGGTGAAGCAAAGGGCGGCCAGGATGAACGCGAGGGCCATCATCGCCGCCTGCATGAGGAAGATGATCCGCCGTTTTGAGAACCGGTCGGCGATCACGCCGGCGTAGAGCGTCAAGGGAACCAGAGGGATGGCGCCGACGAAGTTCACGAGCCCCAGGTCCCACGCCGATCCGGTCAACTGGTACACGAGCCAGTTCTGGGCGATCGTCTGCATCCAGGTGCCGACGAGCGATGTTAGCTGGCCGTAGAACCAGAGACGGAAATTCCGGTGGCGCAGCGCCCGGAATGTGGACGCGATAGCGGAAGAGGAACCGTTTGAGGGCATGCGGGGGCTTAAGTGTTATTCCACGAGGCGCAGGAAGATGGCGCCCAGCGGCGGAAGGGTGAGTTCCACCGAAAAGGGGCGGCCGTTCCATGGGATTGCCTTCGCGGGCACGCCTCCGGTATTCCCGACGTTGCCCCCCCCATAGTAGGCGGAATCGCTGTTGAGCGCCTCCTGGTAGAGTCCTGGCGCGGGCACGCCGACGCGGTAGCCGCCGCGGACCACAGGGGTGAAGTTGAACACGCATATGAGGAAATCTTCCGGCTTCTTCCCCCGCCGCAGGAAGGAGAGGATGCTGTTGTCCACGTCGCGGAAGTCGACCCACTCGAAACCCGCGGGCCGGAAGTCGATCTCGTGCAGGGCGGGGACGGAGGCGTGGAGGCGGTTCAGGTCCCGCACGAGCGCCTGCAGTCCTTTATGGGAATCCCATTCGAGCAGATGCCACGGCAGCTGCCCGTCGTGGTTCCATTCTTCCCACTGGCCGATCTCTCCGCCCATGAACAAAAGTTTTTTCCCCGGGTGCGCGTACATGTAGGAGTACAGAAGGCGCAGGTTCGCGAATTTCTGCCACAGGTCGCCCGGCATCTTGTCCAGCATCGAGCGCTTCCCGTGGACGACCTCGTCGTGGGAAAAGGGCAGGACGAAATTCTCGTGGAAGGCGTAGAGCAGCGCGAAGGTGAGAGTGCCGAAGTGGAACTTCCGGTGGATCGGCTCCTTCTCCATGTACTCCAGCATGTCGTGCATCCACCCCATGTTCCACTTCAAGGTGAATCCCAGTCCTCCCAGGTAGACCGGCCGCGACACCATCGGCCAGGCGGTGGACTCCTCCGCGATCGTCACCGCCCCCGGGTGCTTCGCGTGGATGATCTCGTTCATCCGCTTGAGGAAATCGATCGCCTCCAGGTTTTCCCTGCCTCCGAATTCGTTCGGGATCCAGTCGCCGGGGTTCCGTGAATAATCGAGGTAGATCATCGAGGCCACCGCGTCCACGCGCAGGCCGTCGATGTGGTACTTCTCCAGCCAGAAGAGGGCGTTGGAGAGGAGAAAATTCCGCACCTCGCGCCGCCCGTAGTTGAAGATGAGCGTCCCCCAGTCGCTGTGCTCGCCCTTGCGGGGGTCGGCGTGCTCGAAAAGATGCGTGCCGTCGAACCGGGCGAGTCCGTGCCCGTCCTTGGGGAAGTGGGCCGGCACCCAGTCGAGGATCACTCCGATTCCCGCCTGGTGGCACCGGTCCACGAACGCCATGAAATCGGCGGGAGGGCCGAACCGGGCGGTGGGAGCGAAGTATCCCAGCGTCTGGTAACCCCACGAGCCGTCGAACGGATGTTCCGAGATGGGCAACAGCTCGATGTGCGTGTACCCCATATCGCGGACGTATGGGATGAGTTCGTCCGCGAACTCCAGGTAGGTGAGGTACCTGTCTTTTTCCCCCTCCTTCCTTTTCCACGAGCCCAGGTGGACCTCGTAGACGGTCATCGGCGCCTCGAGCGGGTCGCGGGACGCGCGGTCGGTCAGCCATCCGGCGTCGCCCCACGTGTATCCATCGATTTCGCAGACGATCGATCCCGTGCGCGGGGGCGGCTCGAATCGGAAGGCGAAGGGATCGGACTTCAGAAGCAACTCGCCGGCGTCGCGCGGGCGGATCTCGTATTTGTAAATCTCCCCTTGCGCCAGTCCTGGGATGAAGATCTCCCAGATGCCGCTTTCCCCACGGATGCGCATCGGGTGGGCCCGGCCGTCCCAGTGGTTGAAATTTCCCACCACGGAGACACGCTCGGCGTTGGGCGCCCAGACGGCGAAGGCGACGCCGGATACGCCTTCCACGCGGACTAGATGGCTGCCGAGCTTGTTGTACTGGTCGAGGTGGGTGCCTTCCGACAGCAGGTGGATGTCGAAATCGGTCAGAATGCAGCCGAACGCGTAAGGGTCGTCCTGCCGCCAGCTGTGACCTTCATGGTTGACGATTTCGATCCGGTAGGGAAAGCGCTCTCTCTCATCGGGAAAGACCGCCTCGAACAACCCGGCCGGATGGAGGCGTTTCATCCCGGTGCGCCGTTCAGCCCCCCCCCTGGAGTCCAGGACGTACGCCCGCTCCGCGAGCGGCAGTATGGCGCGTACGGCCACCGCTTTCTTCTTTCCGAGGCCGATCACGTGCGGACCAAGGACCGAAAAAGGGTCCCAGTGCCTCGCGCCGACGAGAAGGTCGATGTCTTTCCGGCTGATGGTTGCGGACATATCTGAACATATTATAGGAAAAGTACCGGAGGGGCACTCCTTCGAACCGTAAGCCCGGGTCTCTCTCCGCGGGTTCCCGGTTCGTCGGCATCCGAGTCGGACCGTCCTTGGTGAAAGGATCTAAAAAAAAGTCCCTATTGCTGCACCTTGAAGGACGCTTCGCCGGCGTCCCTGCTCCCTCCGGCTCCTTCGACGGATGCGATGACCCGGTAATTCCCCTTCTGGGCGTTCGCGGGCAGGGTGATCGGGACGGAGCTCTTCCAGGTACCGCCCTCGCGGGCTATATCTATATAGGTTTTTCCTACCGATGCTCCGTTCACCTGTATATCCCGCGTTTCCCTGACGAGAACCTGCTGCTCGGACGAAGTGGTGAGGACGGCGTAGGTCATGTTGACGTTGACCGTTTCCCCGGGCGACAGGACGGCCGGGTTGGCCCGGACGGCCTCGACCCTCAACCGGATCCCCTGGGAGGGCGAATAGCCGTATTCCCTGCTGGTCTGGGCCCGGCTCTTCTCCTGCTCGTCCATGTGGTTGCCGATCACGCCTCCGGCAAGCCCGCCGATCATACCGCCGACCACCGCCCCGCGCGTTCCCCCGAGGAGCCCGCCCACTACGGCCCCGCCCAAAACGCCCGCGCCGATCCCGACCGCCGTATTAGGGTTGTCCCGGACGATCTGCCCGGTATCGGCGCATCCGTGCAGGAGCGTCGAGAGGAAAACCACCGTTACCGCAGTGCAAATCATCTTCCGCATGGCGAACCTCCGCATTTCATTCGACGTTACAACCGGATTATATATTCATCTTTCGGCCCGCTTCCATCGCGAAAAAACGGGGTGAGGGGCCGTGCCTGCGCGCGGCGTGCACCGGGACGGCTCCGAAGCCGTAGCGGGACAGGATGCCGCTCACAGTCGCCACGGCGAGATTAGGCGTGTTGTGGTCGGCGCTCAAGTGGCACAGGATCACCGCCTTCGGCAGTTTCCTGCTCTCCTGCATCGCCCTCACGAGGAATTTTCCCGCCTGCTCGTTTGAAAGGTGTCCCACCTCGGAATCGACCCGCGCGCGGTCGTGGCTGCTCCTGTGGCTTCCGGCAAGCATCGCCGGGTCGTAGTTCGATTCGATCAGGATCAGGTCGCTGTCCGCGAACCGCTCGTACAGCCCGTTTCCACCGGTCCCCAGGTCGGTCGCCATCGCGACGCGGGCTTCTCCGTCACCCGAGCGTGCCGAGAGGAGGAACCCGCAGGTCAATCCTTCGGCGTCGTGGGGAACCGGGAACGGCTGGATCGCGATGCTGCCGACGGAAAACGGCTCGCCGCCGAAGGTACGAAGCGGCCCGGACGCGGGCGACCGGGAGAGAATCCTCCGGGAAAACGCCCGCACATTTTTTTCGTGGATGAGGATCGGGACATCGTGGCGCGCGCAGCAGGCGACCGCGGACGGGTGGATATGGTCTCCGTGCAGATGGGAAACAAGGACGGCGTCGACGTCGTCCCATGAAACCCCCGCATCGGAGAGCGCAAGGGAAAGCCCCCGCTGGGAGGGAAGTCCCGCGTCCACCAGGAGCACCGTTCCGGCATGCTCGACAAGCGTAAGGTTCCCCGAGCTGCCGCTGCGAAGCGGCTTGACCGAGAAGTCAGTCAAAGGAGAGCAGCTCCAACCCGGTTTGAGCGTCGAGCTTCCGGAAGGCCGACAGGCCGGTAACCTGGAGGATCATCGCCTCCACCACCAGAAAGACCTCCTCTTCCTTCCGGATGCATCCGGTCAGGACCTCCCTCCCCCTGCCCAGGGAGGCGTGGAGATGGATCGATGGCGCGCCGTCCTTCTCCGCCACGCTTCCCATCCCCACGATCTCATGGGGATGCGGGAAGTTCACCCAGACGGGGACAGGCGGAAGGCAGGCATCGCTGGGCCCGGTGACCATGCTTCCCTTCGCCATGGCGCCGAAGAGAAGGAACCATCCGGAGAGGATCCCTTCCTTCCGGCAAATCTCGGCAAGCGAGGGAAGTACAGCCTCCCCGTGGTCGAACCGGGCAAACAGTACCTTTCCGACCGCTCCCGACCTGTAGTCCATATCGCCGGCTTTGCCTCTCCCGAAGAATCGGGATGTCCGTATTATACCAGAGCGTCACTGATCCTCCTCTTCGGGGTATAATCCCCACCTCGAGGAATGGTGGTTTGAGAGGGGTTGAGCCGGGCAACCTCCTGCGAGGGTCTACCGGGAAAGCAGAAAAATTCTTCACCAGAGCGCTTCAAGGGAGTAAAATGACGTTTTCAATCAAGGGGGACGGGTTGAAGCTTCCTGAGCTGAAAATCGGCAAGTTCACGGCGCGCATTCCGCTTGTCCAGGGGGGGATGTCCGTGCGTGTTTCCACATCTTCCCTCGCGTCGGCGGTTGCGGAATGCGGGGGGATCGGGACCATCGGAGGATCCGGCATTCCCATCGGGGAGCTGAAGGAGGACATCCGCAGGGCGAAGCAGATGACCAAGGGGATCGTGGCGGTCAACATCATGTTCGCCATCCGGGAGTTCATGGAGGCCGTGATGGCGTCGATCGACGCCGGCGTGGACATGATCGTGACCGGCGCCGGTTTCTCGCGGGACGTCTTCAAGATCGGAAAGGAGCACGGTGTCCCCATCGTTTCCATCGTCTCTTCACCCGAATTCGGCAAGCTTGCCGAGAGGAGCGGGGCCGACGCCATCGTGGTGGAGGCGAAGGAGGCGGGGGGCCATCTGGGCACCGACCGTCCCCTGCGGGAGCTGTTCCCGGAGGTCCGGAAGGTGGT
>JAENIX010000074.1 GCA_016844415.1 Actinomycetota bacterium
ACCCCGCCATGATGACGTCGGTGGTCACAGGAAGTCCGCCTGTTTTCTTTCCTTGAATACGCCAAGCGGGAAATATTCCGACATCTCCCCCAGAACGCGTTTCTGGGCTTCCTGCGGCTTCATCCCCCAGTTCGTCGGGCATGTCGAAAGAAACTCGACGATCGAAAACCCCATATCCTTGATCTGCATTTCGAACGCCGTTTTCAACGCCTCCTTGGCCTTGCGGATCTGCCCCGGGTTGCTTGTGGCCACCCTGGCCGAGTAGGCGGTCCCTTCGAGAGTGGCCAGCAGCTCCGCCATTCTGATCGGATAGCCGTCCTTGCGGAAGTCGCGTCCGTATGGAGAGGTGGAGGTCTTCTGGCCCAGCATGGTCGTCGGAGCCATCTGTCCGCCGGTCATGCCGTACGTGGTGTTGTTCACGAAAACCACTGTGATGTTCTCTCCTCTATTCGCGGCATGGATGATCTCGGAGGTCCCGATCGCGGCGAGGTCCCCGTCACCCTGGTAGGTGAATACGAACCTGTCCGGCTGGGCGCGCTTGACTCCCGTCGCCACGGCAGGGGCGCGCCCGTGGGGCGCTTCCGCCACATCGACGTCGATATAGTCGTACAGGAACACCGCGCATCCCACGCACGCGACGCCGACGGTCTTCTCCCTCATGCCGAAATGGTCGATGGTCTCCGCCAGGATCCTGTGGGCGATCCCGTGATGGCAGCCTGGGCAGAAATGGCTCTTCACATCCACCAGGGACTTCGGTCGCGAAAAAACCTGCCTCGTGAAACTTCCCTTTCCCTTCACGGTCATTCCGCTCTCCCGGCGAGCTTCCGTATCTCCCTGTGGATCTCTTCGGGCGTGGGCATCGCGCAGGGTTTGCCCAGGAACCGGATCTTGTCGTGGCAGGTCGAGCTCGACTTGACATCCTCAAGCATCTGGCCCGTGTTCATCTCTATCACCAGCATCACATCCACGCGCCTTCCGAGTTCCTCCACCTGTGCGGCCGGGAACGGGAACAGCGTGATCGGCCGAAGCATCCCCGCGGCGATCCCTTCGCGTCTGGCCCACTGGATGGCGGTCTTGCTCACCCGGGCCGCGGTTCCGAACGCGATGACGGCGATCCTTGCGCCGTCAAGATGGTAGTCCTCGTACCGGACTTCCTCTTCCTGCATACGCACGTACTTGCGGTGGAGCTTCCAGTTGTGGACCTCGATCGCGTTATCCTTCAGATAAAGGGACTTGAGATGCTGCCGCGGCCGTCCCGCGCATCCGGTCAGCGCCCACGGCTTCTCCTGTGAAACGGAGGAGACGTAGGGATACTGCACGAACGGCTCCTTCATCTGCCCCACGATCGCGTCGCCCAGGATCATCGCCGGATTCCGGTACTTGTCGGCAAGATCGAATGCGAGCATGGAAAGGGAGTACATCTCCTGGACCGAGTGCGGCGCAAGGACCGGCATCCGGTAACCGCCGTGCCCCCCGCACTTCACCGCCTGGAAATAATCACCCTGTGAAGGCGCTATCCCCCCCAGGCCGGGGCCGGACCGGGATATGTTCACAACGACGGCGGGGAGCTCGGATCCCGCCATATAGGAGAGTCCTTCCTGCATGAGCGATATTCCCGGCCCCGATGACGAGGTCATCACCCGTTTCCCGGAGGCGGAAGTGCCCAGTATGAAGTTTATCGTTGCTACCTCGCTCTCCGCCTGGAGAAAGGTCCCGCCGATCAACGGCAGGTGTGCCGACATGTACTCCGGGATGTCGTTCTGCGGCGTTATGGGATATCCATAGTAGAAACGGCATCCAGCCGCGATTGCCCCCACGCAGATCGCCTCGTTCCCCTTCAGGAACACCCTTTGCTCGACGCGGGTCGCCATGCTCATCGCCAGACCTCGATGCATACGTCCGGGCATGCCTCGGCGCAGATCGCGCACCCGGTGCAGTCATCCGGACGGGCGAAAATCGCCGCGGCGAAACCGCTTGCGTTGATCGGGTTACCCATTTCGATGCAATTCTTCGGGCAAGCCGGAACGCACAGTTCGCATGCCTTGCACCGCTCGAAGTCTATCTCTATCCGCCCGGTCGCCGCGGGGGCGCCGCCTTTTTTATTCGCTGCCTGCATCCTTCCTTCTTCCCGTCAGTCGTATTTCGGCTTGAACTCGAAGTAGTGGGTCGTGTCGATGTACCGGATGGTCCTGGATTTCGAACGCATGACCACCGAATGGGTTTGCGCCCCTCCGCTGAAGAACCGGACGCCGTTCAAGAAATCCCCGAACGTCACGCCGGTGGCGGCGAACATGACCTCGCTGCGCGCGAGGTCCTCCATCCCGTATACCCGGTTCGGATCGTCGATCCCCATCGCCTTGGCGCGCTCCGCTTCCTCCTTGTTACGGAACTTCAGGACCCCCTGGAAGTCGCCGCCAAGGCATTTCAGCGCTGCCGCGGCAAGGACCCCTTCCGGAGCTCCGCCCGTCCCCATCAGCACGTTGACGCCCGATTCCTCCTTCGCCGTTGCGATCGCTCCGGCCACGTCCCCGTCGCCGATCAGCTTGATCCGCGCTCCCGATTCCCTGCACTCACGTATAAGCTCCTGGTGCCTGGGCCTGTCGAGGATCACCACGCATAGATCCTCCACGTAGACCTTGAGCGCCTTAGCGATGCTGCGCAGGTTTTCCGTGGGAGACGCGGAGATGTCGATGGAGCCCCTGGCCCTCGGGCCGACCGCGATCTTCTGCATGTACGTGTCGGGTGCGTGGAGAAACCCGCCCTCCTCGGCAATGGCTATCACCGCAAGAGCGTTGTAGCCTCCCGTGGCGACGATGGTCGTCCCCTCGAGCGGATCGACGGCGATATCGACGCGAGGCGATTCGGATGCTCCTACCTCTTCGCCGATGTACAGCATGGGCGCCTCGTCCCTTTCACCTTCCCCGATCACCACCCTTCCCTTGAACTGGACGAAGTTCAGGGCCTTGCGCATCGCGTTGACCGCCGCCTGGTCCGCAGCGACGTTGTCCCCGCGCCCCATCAGGCGCGCGGCCGAGAGGGCCGCCGCTTCCGTCACCCGCACCACTTCCATCGCCAGGTTCCGCTCCACGTCTATCCCCCTTTCCCAAACGGGTTCACGTCGCATTTCATCCGATTCAGAAACTCAGATGGAGCGCGAACCACCTTTCCGGAGTCGTCGGTGAAGGCATGAAGAGTGTCGCCTTCCGCGACCGTCCGTCCGTCCGCATGTTCGATTGTGTAACCGAACGAGATGCTTGCCCCGCCCATCTTTCGCACCTCGGCGTGGATCCGGAGGACGTCGTCGTACCGCGCAGGCGAAACGTATCGGACCCTGGCCTCCACCACGGGGAGGTGGACCCCCGACCCCGTCAGGTCCCGGTAGACCATACCTTTCTTCCGCAGAAGCTCCACGCGGCCCATCTCGAACCACCTGAGATAGTTCGCGTAGTAGACGATCCCCATAGCGTCGGTATCCGCGACGATCACACGCGCGTCGGCGACGTGCTCCACTTAGGTCCCGTCCCGACCGCCGATGAGGTAGCCCATTAGGCGGGTTCCGATATCCACGAACTGGCCTGTTGAACGGGCATCGGCCTCGGTGTACCGCTTCCCCGGATGGGACCGCAGACCTTCAGGCGCGGGATAGATGACGAATGGGACCGGCTCCTGCGCATGAGTCCGGATCGACACAGGCGTCGGATGATCGGGAAGCAACAGCATGCTAAGGTCTTTGCCGTCCCTGGCCCTGGCGAGCAGGAGGGACAGCATTTCCTTGTCGATCCGCTCGATGGCGCGCACCTTGTCGGGGGCGCTGCCGTTGTGGCCCGCCTCGTCCGGCGCCTCCACGTGGATCAGCACGAAGTCCTTGGTTTCAAGCTCGCGGAGCGCGTGCTCGGCCTTGCCCCTGTAATTGGTGTCGACATACCCGGTTGCGCCCGGCACCTGCACGATCTCCAGGCCGCAGTAGATCCCGATACCCTTGATCAGGTCCACGGCAGCGACAACGGAGCCGGTGAGGCCGTACTTCTCTTTAAAGGTCTGGATCCTGGGTGCCTTTCCCTGCCCCCAGAGCCAGATCGAATTCCCTTCCGGCTTCCCTTCCGCCCGGCGCTTCAGGTTGACCGGGTGGTCTTCGAAAAGCTCCCGGGAGGCGGCCATCAGGTCCAGCAGCAGGTCCGCGCCCTCACCCCGGGGCAGGTACTCCGTGATCTTCTTCCCGTGGATATCGTGCGGCGGGGTCGTTTCCACGCGATCGTTGCCTTCGGGCCAGACCATGAGGTTCCGGTAGCTCACCCCCGGGTGGAACCGGACGCCCTTCTCCTTCACCTTTTCCTGGAGGTCGTTGAGCAGCTCCGCCGATTCGGCCGACGTGATATGACCGGCGGAGAAATCCTCCATCTCCGAGTCGGCGCCGTCGTTCCTGAGCGCGACGACGTTGCAGCGGACGGCGACGTCTTCCTTCCCAAGCTCGATACCCATCGAGGCGGCCTCCAGGGGAGACCGGCCTGTGTACACCTCCCGCGGATCGTATCCGATGATGCTTAAGTTCGAAACGTCGCTTCCCGGGTACATCTCCTCCGGCACCACCTGGACCATCCCCAATGCGCCATGTGAAGCCATATAATCCATGTTCGGTTTTTCGGCCGCTTCGAGAGGAGTGCGGTCGCCCAGGGAGGCGATCGGCCAGTCGGACATTCCGTCCCCTATCAGGATGAGATACTTCCGCGCCATTTCCCCTGCTCCTTCAGAAACCGAGCACTTTTCTGACTTCGGCAATCACTGGGGGGACGGTCACCGGCGAAACGGACTGCGCTATCGCGTTGTCCGGGTCCTTCAGACCGTTACCGGTAAGCGTGCAGACCAGGCAGTCCCCGTTCCGGAAAAACCCTTCCTTACCCAATTTTATCACACCGGCGATGGAGGCGGCCGATGCGGGCTCGCAGAAAATCCCCTCGGTTTCAGCGACGAGTTTGTAGGCTTCCAGAATCTCGGCGTCGCTGACCATCCTGATAAGCCCCCCGGATTCGTCCCTGGCCGCTTCCGCCTGTTTCCACGAAGCCGGGTTGCCTATGCGTATCGCCGTGGCCACCGTCTCCGGTTTCAAAACTATTTTACCCCGCACTATCGGCGCCGCCCCCTCCGCCTGCCATCCGAGCATCCTGGGAAGCTTCCCGGCCTTACCCGCGTCCCGGTACGCCTTGTAGCCCGCCCAGTAAGCGGTGATGTTTCCGGCGTTGCCCACGGGCAGGACGTGATAGTCGGGCGCGTCGCCCAGCGCGTCGCAGATCTCGAACGCCGCGCTCTTCTGCCCTTCGATGCGATACGGGTTGAGCGAATTGACGAGCGTGACCGGATATTTTTCAGATATCTCCTTCACCAGCGTAAGGGCGTCGTCGAAGTTCCCCAGGATCTGGATCACCCGCGCGCCGTGGATCATCGCCTGTGAAAGCTTTCCCAGGGCGATCCTTCCCTCCGGGATCAGGACGAAAGCCTTCAATGACGCCCGCGCCGCA
>JAENIX010000075.1 GCA_016844415.1 Actinomycetota bacterium
TCATCGCACTTCTCCGTCAAGGCTCGCGTAGTAGGCTTTCGGCTCCGTGTTCAGCCCCGGCTTCAGGACATGGATCTTGTTCATGCGGCGGAACCGCGCAAGCGGGCTCGCGGCGCTGTTCAGGTCCCCGAAGATCCGGGCCTGGGTCGGGCAGACCTCGACGCATGCCGGCAGCAGGTTCTGCGAGATCCTGTGGTAGCAGAAGGTGCATTTGTCCGCGGTGTGGGTCCCTGGGTGCAGATAGCGCGCGCCGTAGGGGCACGCCTGTATGCAGTACCGGCACCCGACGCACGTCTTGATGTTGACGAGGACGACCCCGTCTTCCGTCTGGAACGTGGCGCCGACCGGGCAGACCTGGACGCAGGGGGGATTCGCGCACTGGTTGCAGAGCTTCGGCACGAAGAAGCTTCGAAGGATCGAACGGTCCACGGCGCTTTCGGGAACCGCTTCCACGTTCGAGTCGATGGCCTTGACGATCGCCTCTCCGTCCTTCTTTATGATGTATCGCTCCACCCAGGTCCGGAAGAAGAACGGTTCGCGGGGCACGTCGTTCTCTGTCTTGCACGCTTCCATGCAGCGAGAGCAGCCGATGCACTTGTCCACGGAAACGCCGAACCCGTACCATTTCCCCTTACGCGGAACCTCCTTGGCCAGCGCCTTCGCGGGCAGGATCTTCAGGATTCCCCCGATCGCGCTTCCGGAGATGAGGAACGCCAGGACATCCCTGATGAAATTCCTTCTGCTGTTCACTCTTCCACCTCCGGCGAATGCGGATAATGACATTGCCAGCACACATACTTCTCGCCGTGGTTGGCCATGTCGACCTTCGGGGCGTTCTTCGCAAGTCTGTCCTTGGCGTTCTTGCCGTGGCACTTGCCGCAGAATTCCCTGGTCTGCGGCTTCGTGGGCTTGACGCTCCTGGGCGAAATCTTGTGCTGCTGCGGCGCCTGGTGGCAGGTGGTGCACTCCAGCTGGACGTGGTGGGAAACCGCCTTCGTCCGCGCGATCTCCCCATGGCAGGCCGAGCACTCCTTCGGGGTGGTCGGCGGCTTCGGGTCGTGCGGGTTGTGGCACGTCGAGCAGGCTTTAAGCGGGTTATGGGCCACCGGGTTGATCTGCGGGAAGCCCCTCGGCCGCGACGGGTTGTACGCGTGGCACAGGGGGCAGAAAGTACGCTCCTTCGGGATGACCGGCTTGACCTTCTCCGGGTCCTCGGTGTGCGCCTTCGCGGGCCCGTGGCAGGTCTCGCACGACAGATCCTTGTGGTATCCGGTTTTCTTCTTTTCGTAAAGTTTTTCGTGGCAATCCGCGCAGGCGTGGAACCCGGCGTACTTCACCGGCTTCGCCTGCTCCGTCTTGGTGGACTCGGCCCACTGGAGCTTCACGTCCTTCAAATCCTTCGGGATCAGCACGATCACGACGAACGCCCCGATTACGGCCAATCCAATGAAAACGATCAGCAGCCTTACCAGGGCATCCGGCATTTTCGACAGGAACTTTTTCATTGAACGTTATTCCTCCTTATGGCCGTGAAAGAAAAAGGGAGGATCGGACGGAAATCGCCGAATGCGCGGAAATACCCTCGATGCACGCCGGCAATATGCAATCCCTTCGTCCTGCCGCCCCCCGCGGCTCCCCGGACGTTTACCGTCAGGGACCGATCCGTCCCGGATCGACCCGACCGGCGCCAGCCCGAAATGCCTGGAATGTTAACCGGAACCCCTCGCAATGTCAACGAAACACGACACGAAACACGACTCTCCCGGTCCGGGATCGTCACCATCCGTGCGCATCATTTCCCCGCGTCGGCTGAAACCCGCTCCGGCCTCTGGACGATGAACATCTGGTCGGCGATGACCGGCGTCGTGCCGTCTTCCCCCACGTGGAAATCGCCGTTCAGGATCGGTATGGCAACCCGCAGGAGCATCGTGTATACGAAAAGCCCCGTGGCCCAGATTCCAAGCGACACCAGGAACTCGATCCCTGTGGGGGAATAGTCGTAGATCTCCCCAAGCACATCCGGCGCCAGCCCGGGGATCACGAGCCCCATCCCCTTTTCGATGTAGACGCCGAAGAATATGAGGACGCACCCGATGTTCAGAGTGACGAAGTTCTCCCTCGTCTGAGGGATGAGGAAGAGAAGGAAAGCGGTCACGTTGAAGATCATCGCGGTCCAGATGTACGGCACGAGCGTCGCGTGCCCGTGCAGCCCCTGGAAGAGGTACTGCATCGGGGCGAGGTGGATCGTGTTCGAGTAGTACTCCTTGAACACCTCCGCGCCCAGCAGGAACAGATTGAGGAACATCGAATAGGCGATGAGCTCGGCGACCTTGAAGATCGCCTCGTCTTTTATCTCGGTTTTCGTGTACTTCCGGATCACCTGGAAGAGCATGATCATGAAAGCGGGCCCGGAACAGAACGCCGAAGCCAGGAACCGGGGCGCCAGGATCGACGCGTTCCAGAACGGGCGCGCGGCCAACCCGTTGTAGAGGAACGCCGTCACCGTGTGGATGGAGATGGCTGCGGGGATCGAAAACAGCAGCAGCGGCGTCGTGAAGGACTTGTTCGGCTCCCGGCGGTGGTAGAGGTTATAGAGAATATAGACCGAGATCACCAGGTTCAGGACCAGGTAGAGGTTCAGGACGACCACGTCCCAGGCCAGGAGCGACTGCGGAAAGTTCAGGATCCCGATCTTCGGGATCAGGTGCCAGAACCGCTCGGGCCTTCCTATGTCGACCGTGACGAACATCAGGCACATGATCATCGCGGAAACCGCCAGCATCTCGCCCAGGACGGCTATTTCCTTGATCGGCTTCCAGTGGTAAACGTAGGCGGGGATGATGAGAAGGACCGCGGCGGCCGCGACGCCGACGAGGAAGGTGAAGTTGGAGATGTAGAACCCCCATGACACCTGGTCCCGCATCGCGGTGACGATCAGCCCGGCCTGGAGTTGGTGCGCGTAGGCGAAAGCGCCGACCGCCATCAGGCCCAGGAGGGAAAAAACCCAGGCATAGTACGCCTTGCTCCCCCGGAAGACGAGGACAAGCGTCCCCTTGAAAAATTCCCAGATCATTTTCATCGTCTATCCCCCGACCGCTACGTCGCGTAGAAATAATAGAACTTCGGCTGGGTGTTCAGATCTTCCTTGAAAATGAACACCCGCTTGTTCTCGATGATGTACCGGATCTCGCTGTCGGGATCCAGCAGGTTCCCGAACTTCCGCGCGCCGACCGGGCAAACCTCGACGCACGCCGTGTAACGGCCCGACGGCTCCCGGACGCGCTGTATGCAGAAGGTGCACTTCTCCACCACCCCGACGGGCCGCGGACGGTTTCCCAGGTAGTGCGTGTCGGTATTGAGATCGGCAGCCGGCAGCCCCGCCTTCTTCCAGTTGAAATGCCGCGCTCCGTAGGGGCAGGCCGCCATGCAGTAGCGGCAGCCGATGCACCAGTTGTAGTCCACCACCACGATCCCGTCCTTCTCGGTCCAGGTGGCCTGGACCGGGCATACCTTCGTGCACGGCGGGTTCTTGCACTGGTGGCATTGCACGGGCATGTAAAAGCGGCCTGGCTCCGGGACCTTCGCCGGATTGTAATAGTGCTCGGCCTCCTCCAGGTACACCCCCTTCTCCTTGTTCAACTGAAGGACCCGGATCCAGTGGATCTGCGGGTCGCGGGACTGGTTGTTCTCCCGGACGCAGCCGTAGACGCAGCGGCGGCACCCGATGCAGCGTGAAAGGTCCAGCGCATACCCGAACAGGACGCCCTCGACGGGAGGGGTCGCCTTTACCTTCACGGCCTTGCCGAACTGCGCGCTGTACTCCTTCTCCAGCCGGGCGAGGACCTTCTGCAGGTCTTCCTTGCCAAGCTCCCTGAAATTCTTCTGGAAGAACGCCTCCCACACGGATGCGGGCGAGTCTTTCGCAGGCAGGGCAAGGGCCCCGATTCCGGCGGCCAGCCCTTTCAGCGCCTTCCGGCGGGAAAGGCGGAGTATTCGCTTATCGCGTGCTTCCTTGTCCGACATTCTGTTCTCTCCTGGCGGCGCATCGTGAAGCGCCGGTGAATATTGTCAGCGGACGTCCTCCGGGCGGACCGGAGGCGGCATAGGCGAAAGCGGCTTGAACCTCGGGTCGTGCGGGTTGTGGCAGTGCGCGCAAAGGAGGTAAGACTTCTTTCCGTTCCATTCGCCGGACCGCTGTCCGTGGACCCCCACCTTCCAGTCGCGGAACTTGTCGCCGTGGCACTGCCCGCAGAGCCGGTACGACTCCGAGAAGCTGATCTTCTCGCCGGAAACCAACCGGAGCTTGTCCCGGTTGGCGGTGTCGTGGCAGTCCAGGCACCAGCGCTGCCCCTGGGCGTGGTTCAGAACGATGCCGGTGTGCTCGTCCTTCAGGACCCTTCGCGCCGTGTTCGGCTTTATCTCCTTGTGGCACTCGGAGCAGGGGAAGATCCCCGGCGTGAACGGCGGAGGGGGAACCGGAAACTGCAGGGATGCCGCCTCTTCCTTGCGGGGTTTCGACTCCTCCGCCCTAAGGCCAGCCAAGGCCGGGGTGGCCGGGAGGAAATGCAGAGCAATCCCCGCGAGGAGGAAAAGACAGCTGCAGCGTAGATTTCTCATTGGGCCCCCGATGAAGAGATGAAAAAAGGAACCATGACGAAAGGGAACCGCCCCCCGATCCCCGATCGCCCGCTACTCCCCCATCCGGAGGCCCGTGGCCTCCAGGTAATCCAGGTATTCGTAAACCACCTCGAAATGTCCCTGTTCCTCCGCCGAAAGAAGCCGGAAGAACTTCCTCTCCATGGAGTGGGATGCATTCTCCGCCATCCTCCGGTACATCTCCCTTCCTTCCGCCTCGAAGCCCAGGGCTTTCCGCATGGCGGCCGCCGCGTCCCCCGTGATCACCTTCTCCTTGCGGAGCCTGCTGGTTTCCCGCTTGAACATCCGCATTCTCGCCTCGCCGGGCGCGGTGGACACCGCGGGGAACCTGCCGTCCTTTTCCAGTTTCCGTGATATGGCCATTATGTCCTGGCAATGCCTGTCTTCCAGGACGGCGAGGAGCTCGAACAACTGCCTTGCGAACGCATCCGTGCTCTTCGCGGCGGAGGCGGCGAAAAACTTCTTGCCCTGTTTCTCGAACCGGAGCGCCCGGGTCAGCGCGCTCGACGCGTCCTTCTTTCCTTTTCCGGGAATGGCTTTCGGCATCCAGCTTCCCCCCCCCGCTTCATTTCCAAAAAACTATTATCATAATTATCGCTCCGCCGGGTCCGGAATTGCCACTTCAATTTTCTTTCCTTTTCGGACGGTGCGAGGCATCGAGGATCTTTTTGCGCAGGCGCAGCGAGTGTGGAGTCACTTCAACCAGCTCATCGTCCTTGATGAACTCGAGCGAGCTCTCCAGCGACAGAATCCTGGGGGGCACCAGCCGGAGCGCCTCGTCGGCGCCCGCCGCGCGGATGTTGGTGAGC
>JAENIX010000275.1 GCA_016844415.1 Actinomycetota bacterium
ACTCCGACGTCGTCGTCGATGATGAGCACCTTGGAATGCAGGTTGGTAGGATGGTAAAGGTGGATCTTCACCCCCGCCGTCATCAGGTCGTCGAAATACGAGCACCCCGCAAGCCAGACGGTTTTCAGGTCTGATTTTTCGGGCAAGATGAGACGCACGTCGACCCCCCGCAGCGCGGCGTTCTCCAGGCAGGTGCCGATCGCGTCGTCGGGAACGAAATAGGGAGTCGCGATCCAGATCCTCCGGCGGGCCAGCGTGAATGCCGTGAACACTCCCTGGTAGATGGGACGCATCGTGCGGTCGGGTCCCGATGCGACGACCTGGAGTATCCCGTTCGGCGATTCCACGCCGGCTGGGGGAGAAAGGGAGGGGAACAGATTCCCTCCCGGCCTGGTCTCCTCCGTGGCGAACGCCCAGTCGTCCAGGAAGATCGCCTGCAGATCGCGGACCGCCGTTCCCCGGATCACCGCGGCGCTGTCCCGCCACAGTCCAGGCTCCTCCCGCGGGGACATGTACCGTTTCCCGATGTTCATCCCGCCGGTGAAGGCCCTTTGCCCGTCGGCGATAAGGAGCTTGCGGTGGTTGCGCAGGTGGGCCGACCACTTGCGGTGGAAGGGGAACGCGGGGAGGAATTCCGCGACCTCGCCGCCCGCCTTCCGCAGCGGCCGGACAATCTGGTGCAGCGCTCTCCAGGACCCGACGGCGTCCAGGAGCAGCCGCACCCGGACGCCGGCTCTCGCCCGCGCGGCGAGCGCGTGGATGAACCGCTTCCCTATGATGTCGACGTCAAGGATGAAAAACTGGGCGTGGATGTGGTCGCGCGCCTCCTCGATAAGGCCGAGCAACGCGCCGTACGCCGCCACACCCCCTTCGATAACAGTGACGTGGTTCCCGGCAACGGGCGGAGGCGAACCGGCGGCCATCAGCACCTTCGCGCAGGTCGCGGAAACCGGCGTGGGGAGTTCATCCGGACGCATACGGTTTTCGACGGAACTTTCGATGGAGCCGACCGCCCCGATCTTCGCGCGGATGTGGCGGCGGATCCGGCGTCCGCCGACGAGGAAGTAAAGAGGCACGCCGACGATAGGCAGAAGAGCTATGGCGAGCACCCACGCCACGGTGGCTGCGGGCTGGCGACGTTCGAGGATGATCCGGGGGATCAGGATGAAGGCGAATATATACCCGACGGTGGAGAAGACCAGCGCGGCGATCCGCCATCCGTCGTGCATGGCACCCCTCCGTAAAAACCTCAGAACCGGGACGTTCCTAAGAACTCTATTATTAAACCGGGACGGTCATCGGGAGACTATCCCAAGAAGTCGCGACGGTGGACAGCAAGTATATCTAATGACTGTCCCGTATAAAAATTCCGGACCATCCATGTTTCGAGTTCTAAGGAACGTCCCGGTTCTGAGGTTTTTACGGGGGCGCGTTTCCGATATAATACCTCCCCTTGGCGCGGAGGGGTACCGAAGTGGCCGTAACGGGGTCGACTCGAAATCGACTTGGCGGTGCGAGCCGCCACGTGGGTTCGAATCCCACCCCCTCCGCCAAAGTTTTTCGGATCGGAGATGATGGGATTCGAACCCGAGCCCGCCGCCGACCGGATAGGGAGGAAAAGGGCGACCTTGCGGAGCCCGACAGGCGGGCGAGGCGGCGGAGGGGGCGCGGGCGTGATCGCCGGAGCCTGATCGGTCGAATCCCACCCCCTCCGCCATGTTTTTTTTGCCCCTGTAAAACGCCGTTAAACCGAGTGTGATTTTCGGGTTACGACGTGATGAGTGGCACTTGAATCGATGGGTGTTTCCACGTAGTATTAATCCCTTATTGCAGGTCTTGCCGGACGCCCTTCCGAGGGTGCGCCGGCGGCCAGGCCCGCCGCAACGGAAGGCGGCAAACCCCGTCAGGTCCGGAAGGAAGCAGCGGTAGCCGCACAGCTCCGTGTGCCGGCGGTTCCCCTGGTCGCCGGCGGACTCCCGGGAAACGAATTGCGGGGGAAGCCCCGCATAAATAGCGTATGGCGTACGAGGCGCTGGCCAGGAAGTGGCGCCCCAAAGGCTTCGAGGAGGTCGTTGGGCAGGGACACGTCACGCGCGCGCTCGCCAACGCGATCTCGCTCGGCAAGATACATCACGCATACCTTTTCGCCGGGACGCGCGGGGTGGGGAAGACCACCTTCGCCAGGATTCTCGCCCGCGCGCTTAACTGCGAGAAGGGCCCCATCGCCTCTCCGTGCCAGAAGTGCGCCGCATGCCTGGAGATCCTCGCCGGCACGGCGGTCGACGTGCAGGAGATCGACGGGGCGTCCAACACCGGCATAGACGACGTGCGCCGCCTCCGGGAGAACGCCGCCTACGCTCCCGCCCGCCTGCGGTACAAGATCTACATCATCGACGAAGTCCACATGCTCTCTAAATCGGCCTTCAACGGGCTGCTGAAAATCCTAGAAGAGCCGCCTCCCCACACCGTGTTCGTCTTCGCCACCACGGAGCCGGGAAGGATCCCGGACACGGTCCTTTCCCGCGTTCAGAGGTTCGACTTCCGGATGCTGTCCGAGGAGGAGATCCTCGACCGCCTGAGGGAGATGTCGAAGGCGGAGAAGATACACTGCGAGGAGGATGCGCTTCGCCTCATGGCGCGCTACGCCTTCGGGTCCATGAGGGACGGCCAGTCGATCTTCGAGCAGGCGGCGGTGTCGGGAAACGGGCAAATCACTGCAGCGATCGTCGAGGAGATGCTCGGGCTGGTCGGCACCGAAGCGGCGATCGACCTCGTAGGCGCGGTTGCGGCCGGGAGCGCCGGGGAGGCGATCCGGAAGTTCTCCGCCCTGCTGTCGCGGGGGGCCGATCTGAAGTTCCTATACTTTTCCGTGGTCGACGTGCTGCGGGACGTCGCCGTGTGGAAGTTCACGGAGAACGACGAACTGCTGTTCCGCCATTCTCCGTCGTCGTTGGGTCGCGTGAAGGAGCTTTGCGGGGGGAAGAGCCGCGAAGAGTGGATGTTCCTGCTGGACATCGCTTTCCGCTCCGAGAAGGACGTCCTTGGCACCGAGTTCCCGCGGCTTGGTTTCGAGCTTCTCCTTTTGCGCCTGGTCAACGCTCCAGGGCTTATCGACGTTGAGGGGCTTGGTGGGGAGGCCTCGCCTGAGCCGAGTCCCCGCCCGGCGGCCGTTCAAGTGGCGCGGGGCACGGGTCCTCCGCCCAAAGCCGCGGCGACGACGTTCACAACGCGCGCATCCGCTCCCGCTGCGCCGCATCGCGAGGCGGCCCCGTCCTCCGACCTGCCCCCCGTAGCTACAGCGGAGGGGGGTTTGTGGGACGCGCTTATCAAGAACCTTGGAGCGAAGAAAAAAACGGTTCTCCTGGGGCTTCTGTCCCAGATGAAAGGGCGGCGGGAAGGGGACGAGGTCGTCATCTCCTCGCCACATCAGTTCGTGCTCGACCGGCTACGGGAAGAGGACAAGTGGCCCGTGCTGCTGCAGGCGGTTTCGGAGGTTGCGGGCAAGAAGCTCGAGGTCCGGCTTTCCGTTTCCGCGGAAAAAAAAAGCCCTGACGCCGCCGTAGCCGGAGAGGAGGACAGGGCCCGACGGAAGGCTCTCTCGGACCCGCTGCTGGCGGAGGTGCTGCGCGTATTCGAGGGTGCGACGGTTCTCGAGGTCCGCCCCGCCCCGGGGGAAAAAATCCCGCCGGTGGCGGCGGAA
>JAENIX010000076.1 GCA_016844415.1 Actinomycetota bacterium
CACAGGATTGAAAGCGCTATTGGAAGATCGAGCAACGCGCTGTCCTTGCGAAGGTCGGCGGGAGCGAGGTTGATCGTCACCTTGCGGCCGGGGAAAGGGTAGCCTGAGTTGCGGATCGCGGCGCGTATCCGGTCGCCGCTTTCGCGCACGGGGCCTCCGGGAAGCCCGACGATGGTGTACGAGGGGAGCCCCTGGGAAATGTCGGTTTCGACTTCGACGGGGATCGCGTCGATTCCCAAAAGGGTTGAGGAGCGGACGCGTACGAGCATGCGACGGTCCTTTCTTCCCGTGTGGAATCGGAGACTATACTGGAGACAGCAATTCCCGGACCACAATGCCCGGAACTCGCGTACGCCGCCGGTGCAATTTCCCTGTCATCGCGGGATGACGCAGCGGGGGCTTCCGGCAGCGGCGTATGTAGCGGAGGGATAGATTGCGTTGAAGCGGAATCCGCAGCGAGCGGGCGGAACCGCCCAGGATTACCCTACGGTGCACCACTACCTAGTTAACCTCTGATGTGGTGCAGGTCGCGAGCCCCCCTACCAAATACCTCGACCGGGGGGCAGGCGTAGCTGCGCGTAGCTGCAAGGAAGTCCCCCGCGAGGAATCGAGCGAAAACAGGGAACTAAGCCGGTCGCGGAGCCCCGGCCCCTTACCTGGACTTTATTCGCTCCCTGGAGTCCCCCCTCCAGCCCCACTCTCGGACAAAATTCGCTCCCTGGGGTACCCCGTACCCAATAACTCCAGGGGTAAGGCGGCGCAGCCGGCCCCCGAGGCATAGCGACTTCCGGGTATATTCCGGACGGCTAGGGAGTCTGTCCGGTCGGGTTTTCGGACTGGAGGGGAAGAGTCCGTTGAGCGGGAAGGCCGTCTCGACTAGAATGTGGGATGCGATACGGTCGTTTTACAAACCGGGGAAGGCGGGAAACAGGCGATGAAATCGGGTAAGGCGAGCATGGCGGACATTTCGGGGAAGCCGGCGACAGCGCGAGAAGCGGTCGCGGAGGGGTGGGTCCTGCTGTCCGCCGCCGCATGGAGGATGATAAAAGGTGGAGAGATCCCCAAGGGAGACGTGCTCGGGGTGGCGCGGGTGGCCGGCATAATGGCCGCCAAGTCGACCCCGCGGATCCTCCCCTTGTGCCATCCTCTGCCGCTGGCCTCCGTGGCGGTGGACTTTTCGCTTTCCGCCCCGGGAAAAGTGCGAATCGTGGCCGTCGTAAGGACCGTCGCCCCCACGGGGGTCGAGATGGAGGCGCTGACCGCCGTATCCGCCGCGGCCCTGTGCATCTACGACATGGCGAAGCCCGTCGACCGGTCGATCGAGATCACCGGGATCCGCCTCCTGCGAAAGACCGGTGGCAAGAGCGGGGATTACAGCGGAGCAAAACGAGGCTCGAGCGCTCCGGGGTTGATAACGCGAGCGGACCGAGCGAAGCGAGGTCTAGCGGTTGCTCAGCGGGAAATTTCGCGGCCAAGCCGCGCCGCGAGCCGGCCCGCCTCGCGCAATTCCGCGGGCGGCAGGGGGAAGGCCCCGAAGCGATCGCGGTGATAGAGCGCCAGGAACCGTGAGGCGTCCGCCGCGATGGAACCTGTGTTATCCATCGCCGCATAATCACGCGGAAGCGGCGCCTCGCCGCCTTGAGCTGCAGTCAGCCCGTTCAACGAGGGAATGCGGATTACCCGGCGTAGAATTGCGGCGGCAAGCAACAGCGCGAGGATGGCCGCGCCCAGTTGAGCGCCATGGCGGCGAAGCGCCTTCGCAGGCCCGAAAGCGCGTGCGATGCCCGCCCTGGTCCTGTGGAACGCCAGCTGTCCTTCCGCCACACCTTCCGCCTGCATCTTCAGGGAGTAATTGATGACGTACTTGTCCCAGCGCTGCCGCGCCCAGTCGACGTAGATCCACGGTTTCCCCGTCCGGGCGAAGAAAGGGGAATTCTCCCCGAGCGGCGGCGTCGCGTCCAGCGTCAACCATTTCCCGTCGATCAGCGCTTCGGTCCAGGCGTGCGCGTCGGACTGCCGCACGATGAGGTATTTTCCGATGTCGCTCCACTCTCCGCCCATGTAGCCCGCGGTGAGCCGGGAAGGGATCCCCGATGCGCGCAGTATCAACGCCAGGGCGGTGGCGTAGTGCTCGCAATACCCCGCCTTGCTGACGAAGAGGAAATCACGCACCGATGAGGCGGAGTCGGTGACCGCATACCTGAAGCCGGTCCGGAAAAACCGCAGGGCGGCCTCCGCCTTTTCGGCGTCCGATCCCGCTCCAGCTGTTATCCGCGCGGAGAGCTCCCCGAGGTCGTCCCATCCGGCAGGCAGTTCCAGGTACCGCCGGGCCGCCGCTGGATCCGGAACGGATGCCCTCGACGCTTCCTGGGAGAACTGTATCCGGTAGCGAAGCGGGGGATGGCCAGGCATCGCGAGGGAGAAGCTTCCCTCCCCTTCCGTCCACACATCGCCCAGGCTTCCTTCGAAGAGGTGGGTTGTTCCGTAGACGAACAGGGCTGGGTTGTCCATGGCTTCCAATGTGACGTCCGCTTCCCGCAGGAGCGTTCCCCCGGGGATCGGAGCGGCTGTGTAGTGTGATCCCGTTCTCGGGAGGCGCATCCGGTGCCGCTGGGGGCGCATCCACGTCTTCCCGTCGAACACGGAATAGGTTGCGCCCCGCAGGTAAAGTCCGGACGGGGATATATCGGCCGGGTATCCGGGGAATTCTATCCGCGCGGCCACGCGACGGTCGGCCTTGACTCCCGTCACCTCCCGAAGGGAGATCGTGTCGGAAAACCCGGTTATTCCTTCAGTGCGCCGGAGATTTCGAAGCATCTGGCCGATCCCGACACGGGGTGTGACGATGAAGAGGATCATGGAGAAGAGCACCCCTCCGGCGGCCGCGAGTAGCAGGAGTTTCGCTGCGAACCCGGTGCGGACCGTGCGGACCGCCGGATCCGCTTCCATTTCTTCGCCCTGCACCTGGAGGGCCCACATCGCTCCCGCGCAGAGACCCATGTAGAAGAATGCGAACACCGCGAACTGGACCTCGGTCGTGGACGCGGCCGATGCGAGGAATTCGAGGAAGGAGATCGCCGACAGCTGCCACCCGTCGCGGACTCCCTTGGGGAGAAGGAACCTGACCGACTGGATTCCCAGGACGAGGACGGAAATGGAGTAGAGCGGGTCCTGGCTTCCCCGGAAAAAGTCGGCGGCTGCAGCTGCCACGGCGGCAAAGAGAAGGGGTGGGGCGATCCGAAGCCAGCGGTCCCTTCGCGCCTCCGTCCAGTCGAGGTACGCTCCGGCGATGAAGGAGGCGGATGCGACCGCGAGCGCCGCGCGTGACACCTCGGTAAGGAGGGCGAGCGGGAGAAGACCCCATGCCCATTGGGCGCGCAGGACCCACCACAGGAGCCCGGGTCGGCCTGGGGACGCCCGATCACCGGTCATGGCGCGCCACTTTCCGCGGAGGGGGTTTCGGCGCCGGCCAGGGCCAGGAACGTAAGCGCTTCCGTACGCCGGCTTCCTCCCGCGGCGTTGACCGTGAGTCTGTCACCCTCCCAGATTCTGTATGGGTGGCCCTCCTTCTCGCAGGCAAGGACGAAGGCGCACGTGCCGGAAACGATTCGCTCGAAGTCGGGCGAGCGGCAGTCCGCGGGCAGTCGAATGTCAACCACCGCGGCCCTCCCGCTTTCGCGTTCCTTCACCATCCATTTTCCCATCCGGGCCGACGCTTTCCAGTGGATGTCCCTGAACGGATCCGCGGGCATCTGTTCCCGCGCTCCACGTATCGATTCCCCCCCCCTCCCGGAGGGCGCCGCCGCCCCGGTGCTTTCGCGGGCGTTTCGGCGTTGCGCGGGTTCTTCGGCCTCCGCCGGCTCCGGGTACACGACCAGGGATGCGTCCGGCGTCACGTCCATCGACTTCACGAAGAGAGCGAACGGGAAACTGGTGGAGACCTCGCACGAAACCGATGGAAGCGCTCCCCTGCGCGCGGGGCGGAATGAAAAGACGCGGGTCGCGGCCCCGCCGCCGGGAATTTCCGGGAACCGTATCGAACGGATCGCCCCGTCGATCGGCAGCGATACGGTGAGGGACAGGGCGGGAAATCGCTTCCTCCCCGCGAAGCACGTGACGGCGAGGAGGCTTTCCCGGGACGCGAACGCCTCCGACGCATGGCGGACCCTGACCGAGGTCCGCCGGATGCACCATTCCGAGAAGAATCCGGAGACGAGGATCAGGCTTAAGTTCATGCTGAGGGCCATGTACAGGAGATTGTTGCCGGTGTTGACCGCCGCGGCCCCCACGCCGAGAGTGATCAGCAGGAACCATTTCCCCTCGGGCGTCACCCGTAACCTTCGCGGCGGCCGAAAGCGCCGGCGAAAGGCGGAAAATTTCATAGAGGGGCCGGAACGGTCTCGAGGATCTCGGAGAGGACCGCCGCCGAAGCTTCCGCGGCGGTTTCCGTCCCCGGGGATCCTTTCATGAAGATGCGGTGGCACAGGACGGCGTGCGCCGTCCGCTTGACGTCGCCCGGGGTCGCGTGGTCGCGGCCCGAAAGCAGCGCCAGCCCCTGGGAGGTGTTCTTGAGGCCGATCGCGCCACGGGGGGACGCGCCGAGGCGGACGGCAGGGTGTCTCCGCGTGGCTTCGACGATGCGGAGTATGTATTCGACCAACGACTCGCGGACCGCGATCCTGTCGAGCGCCGAGCGGCATTCCCGCGCCTGCTCCGGGGACAGAACGGAAGGGATGCCGTCCCGGCTCGTGAACATGTTGTTTTCCCGGATCAGCCTGAGTTCCGAAACCCGGTCCGGGTAGGACAGCCTCAGCCGCAGGTTGAACCGGTCGAGCTGGGATTCGGGAAGAGGATATGTCCCGTGCTGGTCGAACGGGTTCTGCGTCGCGATCACGAGGAAAGGGTCGGGAAGCGGATAAGTCCGGTTGTCAACGGTGACCTGCCGCTCGCTCATCCCCTCGAGCAGCGCGCTCTGCGCCCTCGGATTGCTCCGATTGATCTCGTCGGCGAGAACTATGTTGGCGAAGAGGGGGCCGGGAGAGAATGTGAAGCTTCGCTTGTCCGCGTCGAACACGTGCACCCCAACGACGTCCTGCGGGAGGAGATCGCTCGTGAACTGGACGCGGCGGAACGTCCCTGATATGCTCGCGGCGATGGCGCGCGCCAACGTCGTTTTTCCAGTCCCCGGGATGTCCTCAAGCAGGATGTGCCCGCCGGCGAAGAAGGAGGCGAGGGCGAGCTCCACTGCTTCCCTCTTCCCCAGGAGGACCGACTCCACGTTTACGCGGAGGCGGGAAATCAGTTCTCTGGCTTCAGCGAAATCCATTCCTTTATTATCGCCGAAAGCGAAGCCGCACTTTCCCCTTTTTTTTGGAACGGATCTTGAATCGTTCCCGGACATTTCGTCGGAGGAAACGGACGTGGGAAGGAAGCCCGGCCGCGACGGTAGGCCGTTCGAGCACACTTCGGAGGAAGATCTTTTCCTGCTTGCCTTTCCCGAGGACCGCGGGGGGATGCGGGACGCGGCGCGGGGGGATCTTCCACGCGAAGACGGCCGGCGGATGCGCTGGGAGGCCGCGGTGGAACTGGTTCGACGGGCCCTCTCGGAGCCTTGCGCCTTCCCGGAGCCGTTCCGGACGGCGGCCGACGCCTTCGACCGTTATCGCTACCTCATGGCCGACCACCGGGTCGAGCTGTTTCTGGCCGTGCTCCTGGATGTCAAGAACAGGCGGATGTGCGACGTCCGCGTTTCGACGGGAATACTGAACGGCAGCCTGATCCATCCCCGCGAGGTGTTCGCTCCCGCCCTGCGGGAACGCGCCGCGTCGGTGCTGCTGGTCCACAACCATCCCAGCGGCGACCCGTCTCCGAGCCCCGAGGACCGGGAGGTCACGAGACGGCTTCGCGCAGCGGGAGGAATCGTGGGAATCGCCGTGCTCGACCATGTAATAATAGGTGACTGTTCGTTCCACAGCTTCCGGGAGGAAGAGGGCTGGTGATGCCGGGTATCCTGAAATCGGTCGTGATTTTCCTGCATACCATGTTCGCCTCCCTGATCATCTATCTGTCCGGGATCGCCACCCGGAAAGGGCGCGTCCCTTCCCTGCTCATGGACTGGTGGGGCAGGTGGTTCATACGGATCGGGGGGTGGAGCGTGCGCGTGGAAGGGATGGAGCACCTCCCCGGCGGCGGCGCCATCCTGGTGTCGAACCACCAGAGCCTGGTGGACATTCCGCTTCTGGTCGGCGTTATCAACCGCGGCGCCGCGTTCCTCGCGAAGCGGGAGCTGGGGCGGATCCCCCTGTTCGGGAAAGCGATGACGTCCGCGGGGAACCTGTTCGTGGACCGGGACGACCCCCGGGATGCGATCCACCTGATGCGGGACGCGGTCCGCGCCATCCGCGGAGGCAAGCTGATAGTCGTGTTCGCCGAGGGGACGCGCAGCGATGACGGGACGATAGGGGAGTTCAAGTCCGGCGCCTTTTACCTCGCGCAGAAGGCCGGCGTTCCCGTCCTGCCGGTTTACATCGACGGCGGATGCCGGGCTCTTCCCAAGGGCTCTCTTGTCTTCCGGCCCGCGGAGCTGACGGTGCGCATCCTCGCGCCGCTTCCCGCGGAATCGGGAACGGCCTTTTCGAAGCAGGAAATCGCCCTGGAAGCCAGGCGGAGGATCCTCGCGGCCCGCGACGGGGAGGGAGCGCGATCCGGCGTCCTCTTGTGATACCTTCTATGGGTATTTCACGGGCGAGGTGAGAATGCCGCTGCGCGTCGTGCCCCTGGGGGGGCTTGGCGAAATAGGGCTGAACTCCA
>JAENIX010000077.1 GCA_016844415.1 Actinomycetota bacterium
CTTGCGGGGGTCGCCTTCGGAAAAATGGAGGAGATGCTGACCGCCCGGTTCGACGCCGCCTTCCTGGCGCTTCCCCACACGGTGTCGGCCCCGGTCGCCGAGAAGATCCTTTCCAGGGGAATCCCGGTAGTGGATCTGTCGGCGGACTTCCGTTTCAGGAGCATCCCGCTGTACGAATCGGTCTATGGAGTCACGCACAAGAGCCCAAGCCTGAATTCAGGGGCGGTATACGGCCTGCCCGAGACATATCGCGACGGGCTCAGGAAGACGCGGCTCGCGGCGGTCCCCGGATGCTTCCCGACGGCGGTGATCCTCGCCCTGCGCCCGCTCCTGGCGGATGGGCTTGTCGATTGCAAAGGGATAGTGGCCGACTGCAAGACCGGCGTGTCCGGCGGAGGGAGAAGCCCTTCACTCGGGTTCCACTACCCTGAGGTCGAGGGGGGAGTCAGGCCGTACGGACTGCCGAAGCACCGGCACAACCCCGAGATGGACCAGGAGCTTTCCGGGGCCGCGGGGGAAAAAGTCGCCATAAGCTTCGTCCCGCACCTGGTCCCGATGGTCCGGGGCATCCTGGCGACATGCTACGCCGCGCTGCGGCCGAAAGTCTCGGAGGAAGCGGTCGCTGCAGCATTCCGGAAGGCATACGCGAGTGAGCCGTTCGTGCGGTTGTGCCCTGAAGGTATTCTCCCGTCCACCAAGGATGTGGCGGGGAGCAACTTCTGCGACGTCGCATTCCGGGTCGACGCGAAGGCAAGGCGGGTGGTCGTGGTCTCCGCGATCGACAACCTCGTGAAGGGCGCTTCCGGGGCCGCGGTGCAGTGCTTCAACCTCATGATGGGGTTCCCGGAGGAGGACGGACTCCGGCAGGCCCCCCTCTTTCCGTGATCGCCGCACCGAAAGGAGTTGCGGTGGTCATCCCCGCGAGGTACGCGTCCGAACGGCTGCCGGGCAAGCCCCTGGCCCAAATAGACGGTCGTCCGATGATATGGTATGTTTGGGAAAAGGCAAGGAAATCCCGACTTGCAACCCGCGTCGTGGTGGCAACGGACGACGAACGCATCGCGGAGGTTGTCAAGGGCTTCGGGGGGGAGGCGAGGATGACGTCGCCGGCCTGCGCCTCGGGCACGGACCGCGTTGCGGAGGCGGCGCGGGGTCTTTCCGAGGAGATCATCGTCAACCTTCAGGGCGACGAACCGATGATGCACCCTTCCGTAATAGACGCAGTGGCGGCCCCTTTGCTTGCGGACCAGGCGGTTTCCATGACCACGGCCGCCCTTCTTCGCGACGATCCGGAGGAATTTCTGCGCCTGTCCGTGGTGAAGGTGGTCACCGACGCCGCCGGCTATGCGCTCTATTTTTCACGGTCCCCGATTCCCCACTACAGGGACGCCGGTTCGGGCAGGTACCGCAAGCATCTCGGTATCTATGGGTACCGGAAGGAGTTCCTGTTCACCGTTGCCGCCCTGCCGCCGTCCCCGCTGGAGGAAGCGGAGCGGCTGGAGCAGCTCCGGGTGCTTGAAAGCGGTTACAGGATCCGGGTAGTGGACGTGGCGCACGACTCGGTGGGAGTGGACACGCAGGAAGATCTTGCTGCCGTCAAGGAGAGGTTATGCGGGCGGAACGGACTGTAAAGCCGAAATTCATATTCGTGACGGGCGGCGTCGTGTCCTCCCTGGGAAAGGGGCTTGCCGCCGCTTCCATCGGGGCGCTCCTGGAGGCCCGGGGCCTGAAGATCACGATGCTCAAGCTCGACCCGTACATCAACGTGGATCCCGGCACGATGAATCCGTTCCAGCACGGGGAGGTGTTCGTCACCGACGACGGCGCCGAGACCGACCTCGACCTGGGCCATTACGAGCGGTACGTCTCCTCCAAGATGGGCAAGAAGAACAACTGCACGACCGGCAAGATCTACCACTCGGTGATCACCAAGGAGCGCCGCGGCGACTACCTCGGCGGAACGGTGCAGGTCATCCCCCACATCACCGACGAGATCAAGCGCGTCATTTTCTCGGTGGCGAAGGGGTACGACCTGGTGATAGTGGAAGTGGGCGGCACCGTGGGCGACATCGAGAGCCTGCCCTTCCTGGAGGCGATCCGCCAGGTGCGGACCGACAGGGGCAAGGAGAACACGCTCTACGTACACGTGACGCTCGTGCCGTACATCGGGACGGCGGGGGAGCTCAAGACCAAGCCCACGCAGCACAGCGTGAAGGAGCTTCGCTCCATCGGCGTCCAGCCCGACGTCCTGCTTTGCCGCTGCGACAGGCCGCTGCCCAAGGAGATAAAGGCGAAGATCGCCCTGTTCTGCAACGTCACCGAGGACGCGGTGATAACGGCCCGGGACGTGGAGCAGATATACGAACTGCCGACGGTCTTCCACCAGGAGGGGCTGGACGACAAGATCATGGAGTCGCTGAACATCTGGGCCGGCGAGCCGAAGCTCGACGCATGGACTAAAGTCGTGGAGAAATGGAAGAACCCGGTGGGAGAGGTCACCATCGCCATCGTCGGCAAATACGTCAACCTGCGCGAGTCATATAAAAGTTTGAACGAGGCCCTGACGCACGGAGGGATCGCCCACTCGGTGCGTGTGCATCACCGGTACGTCGACTCCGAGGAGATAGAGAAGCAGGGAGCCGAGGCGCTCCTTAAAGGGGCGGACGGGATCCTGGTCCCGGGAGGGTTCGGCTCGCGAGGCGTGGAGGGGAAGATCTCCGCGGTGAAATACGCCAGGGAGAACGGCGTCCCCTACTTCGGCATCTGCCTGGGGATGCAGGTGGCCGTGGTGGAATTCGCCCGGAACGTCTGCGGAATGGCGGCCGCCACCAGCCGGGAGCTCGATTCCGAGAGCGAGTGCGCGGTGATCGATCTCATGCCGGACCAGCGCGGCGTCGTGGACAAGGGGGCGACGATGCGGCTGGGCGCGTATCCCTGCCGCCTTTCCGAGAAGTCGCTCGCCAGGAAGGCTTACGGTGCATTGGAGGTATCGGAACGGCACAGGCACCGTTACGAAGTGAACAACGAGTACCGGGAAGCGCTCGCCTCCAAGGGCTTGAGAGTCACCGGCCTGTCGCCGGACGGACGTCTCGTGGAGATAGTGGAGATCCAGGACCATCCCTGGTTCCTGGGCTGCCAGTTCCACCCGGAATTCCAGTCCCGGCCGATGTCGCCCCACCCCCTGTTCCGGGATTTCATAGGCGCCGCCCACGCGGTCTCCCGGGGACAGGTAGCGACGTGATCCGCCAGGTCGAGATCGCGGGCCGCTTCCGTGTAGGGCAGGGGAACCCCCCGGCCATCATAGCGGGGCCGTGCGTCCTGGAATCGGAGGACCTTGCGTTCGCCGTTGCGGAATTTCTCTCCGGGCTCGCCGTCCGCCTGAAGGTCAACCTCGTCTTCAAGGGCTCCTTCGACAAGGCGAACCGCTCCTCGGTCCGGTCCTACAGGGGGCCGGGCATGGAGGAGGGCTTGCGCATCCTGGGAGAGATCCGGCGAAAGTTCGGCCTCCCGGTGACCACCGACGTGCACGACCCGCGCCAGGCCGAATCCGCGGGCACGGCGGTGGACCTGATCCAGATCCCGGCGTTCCTCTGCCGGCAGACCGACCTGCTGGTCGCGGCGGGGAGGACGGGCCTTCCCGTCAATATCAAGAAGGGGCAGTTCATGGCGCCGTGGGACATGGCGAACGCCGTGGAAAAGGTCGTCTCGACGGGGAATTCCGGGGTCATCGTCACCGAGAGGGGGACGATGTTCGGATACAACAACCTGGTAGTCGACTTCCGGGGGATCCCCCAGGTCCGCGAGGGGATCTGCCCGCTGATCTTCGACGCCACGCACAGCGTCCAGCTTCCGGGCGGAGCGGGGGATTCATCCTCGGGGGACCGAAGGTTCATCGCGCCTCTCGCGCGGGCGGCGGTTGCGGCCGGAGCGGACGGGGTCTTCCTCGAGGTGCATCCGGACCCGGAGCGCGCGCGATCGGACGGCCCCAACAGCCTGCCGCTTGAAGATGTGGAGCCGCTGCTGCGTTCGCTTCTCTCCATCCGCGCAGCGGTGGAATTCCCGGCGGGGCCGGAAGGGGGCCGGGCATGACCCGCGACCTGTCGGCACGTGCCGCCAGGGTCCTGTCCGTCGAGGCGGCCGGGATACTCGGGCTTGCGAAGAAGCTCGACGCGAATTTCCAGCGGGCCGTCGACCTGCTGCTTGGGGCACGCGGCAAGATAGTGGTTACGGGGATGGGAAAGTCCGGCCTCATCGGGCGCAAGATAGCGGCGACCCTCGCCTCGACGGGGACGCCGGCCTTCTTCCTCCACCCGGCGGAGGGGCTCCACGGAGACATAGGGATGGTCCTCGAGGGAGACGTCGTCATCGCTATCTCGAAGTCGGGCGAGACGACGGAGGTAATCTCCCTCGTCCCGGTCTTCAAGCGCCTTGGCCTGCCGCTTATCGCCCTTACGGGGGACACGGGCTCCACGCTGGCGCGCCATTCGGATGCCGTGATCGACGTCGGGGTATCCGAGGAGGCGTGCCCGATGGGGCTCGCCCCGACGGCGTCCACGACGGCAGCCCTTGCCATGGGGGACGCTCTCGCGGTGGTGCTGTTCGAGGAGAAGGGGTTTTCCGCCCGGGACTTCGCGATGCTGCATCCCGGCGGCGCGCTGGGCCGGAAGCTGCTGACCGTTGAGGATCTCATGCACACCGGGGACGGCGTCCCGCTGGTCCCCGCCGACACGCCGCTTAAGGATGCACTGTTGACGATCAGCGCAAAGAGGCTGGGCGTCACCGGAGTCATCGACGGATCGGGGGCGCTCGCGGGCGTGATCACCGACGGAGACGTCCGGCGGGCGATGGAGAGAGGGGTGGACCTCTTCCATACGCGCGCCGAGGAGGTGATGTCCACGCGTCCCAAGCGAATTTTTTCCAGCGACCTCGCCGCTTCCGCCCTGCGGAAGATGGAGCAGCATTCGATCACGAGCCTCTTCGTTTTCGACGGCGGGGACGAAGGCCGGCTGGTCGGCATCGTCCACATACACGATCTCCTGAAGGCGGGGGTAGGATGAACTCGCCGGTGATCCGGCCCGGCGCAGCGGAAAAGGCGGCGGGTGTGCGCCTGTTCCTGCTCGACGTGGACGGGGTCCTGACCGACGGCGGGATCGTCTACGACAGCCGGGGCGTGGAAATCAAGCGGTTCCACGTCCGGGACGGGCACGGCATAAAGATGCTCCAGAGGGCTGGTGTAGAGGTGGGAATCATCACCGGCAGAACGTCGGAGGTGGTGTCGATCCGCGCGAAGGAGCTGGGTATTTCCCTTGTACGGCAGGGGTCCGCGGACAAGGTG
>JAENIX010000078.1 GCA_016844415.1 Actinomycetota bacterium
TCCTCGCAAGCCGGGAGAAGTCCTCCTCGCGCTGGGGAAGAACGTGCGTCTGCCGTTCCTGGAACACCTGTATCCGATGCTCGAGCATCCGCAGGAACCTGTACGCTTCCGCGAGGTCCGCAAACTCCTTCCCGGTGACGATATCCAGCCGGGCCAAAACGGAAAGAGCCTCCATCGTCCCGCGTACCCGCAGCGCGTGGGTCTTCCCGCCGTAGATCAGCTGGTGCGCCTGAGCGAAGAACTCGATCTCCCGGATCCCCCCGGCCCCCAGCTTCAGGTCCCTGCCGGTTTTCCGGGCGCGCGCCGCGGCGAGGTTGATCCGGTCCTTCATCTCCTTGATCTCCTCGATGGAGGTGAAGTCGAGGTATTTCCGGTATACGAACGGAGTGACGATCCGCAGGAACTCCTCCCCCACCGCGATGTCCCCCGCGACCGGCCGTGCCTTGATAAGGGCCGCCCTCTCCCACGTCTGCCCCCCTCGTTCCTTCGGGGCGCAGCCGCAGGTCGACACGGAACACGAACCCGTCCTCCGTGACTTCGGAAACGATCCGCGTGATCGTCTCCGACAGGCGGACGAAATACTGGTGAAGCGAGACCGGCTTCCCTTCGGCGCCGCCGTCGGTCACCCCCGCGTCGGTTTCGTACAGATAGATAAGATCGATGTCGGAGCTGAAGTTGAGCTCGAAGGCGCCCAGCTTGCCCATGCCCATAACGACGAATCCGCACTCGCGGCCTTGCGCCCCTTCGACACGGGGAGCGCCGTACCGCTCCGTGAGCGCGCGGCGGGCGAAGAAGAGCGCCGCCGACAGCGCGGACGAGGCAAGGGCCGAGAGATCCTCCATGACTTCGGACAGCACAGCTATGCCCGACAGGTCCCGCGCCGCGATCCTCGCCACCTCTCGCAGCTTGATGCGCCTGAGGGCGGCCTTGGCCTCGTCTTCCGTCCGGCATTGCCTGACGGCGGATACCGCTTCGGCCAGCAGGTCCGCGGGAACGGCCCGGCGGCGGAACCCTTCCTCCAGGAACAGGAAGGCGAATATCTCCTGCCGCCCAGCCATCTGGCCGGAGAGGAACTCGGACCCGCCAAGCAACGCCGCGAGCACCGGGCGCCTCTCCTGACAGGAAAGGACTTTCGCCAGGTCGTCCGGAGAAACGGCGTCCGCCAGCCTGGACAGGTTCAGCAGGAACCCCAGCGGATCCGGGGCGGCCTCCGCCCCTTTCCAAAGCAGCGCAAGATCCGGCTCGCTCCATGAAAGCCGTTTCCGGATTTCCTCTACAAGCGGAAGGGCGCGGGCGGTGTTCGCGACGCCAAGCGAGAGCAGCCTGTCGATCAGCGTTTGCGGGGGGGAAGGAGAGGACGGGGCCTCCGCCCCGCCCGTCGAGGAATTCCCGGGAGGGCCGGCGGGGCGTTTCACCTGAAGAGTGCCCGGATCCCCCGGGCGAGCGGGGGCGTAAGCACCCCCTTTTCGGTGACGATTGCGGAAACGTACCTGGCCGGCGTGACGTCGAAGGACGGGTTGTACACGCGGACGCCTGCAGGCGCCACCCTGCGACCCATGAGATGGGTCACTTCCCGCCCGTCGCGCTCCTCGATCGGGATCTCCTTTCCCGAACGGATGGCCGGGTCGATCGTGGAACGCGGCGCCGCCACGTAGAAGGGGACCTTGTGGACGCGGCACAGGACCGCCACGCCGTACGTGCCGATCTTGTTGGCAACGTCGCCGTTGCGGGCGATCCGGTCCGCCCCCACTATCGCCGCGTCGATTTTCCCGTCTCCAAGGAGCTTCGCCGCCATGTTGTCGGTGATCAACGTGCACTGGATTTTATCCTTCGACAGCTCCCAGGCCGTCAGTCTCGCCCCCTGCAGGAGCGGCCGGGTCTCGTCTACGTAGACGTGGATTTTCTTCCCCGCGGCGACGGCGGCCCGGATCACGCCCAGCGCCGTGCCGTAGCCGGCGGTCGCCAGCGCCCCGGCGTTGCAGTGCGTGAGCACCGAGGCGTTCGCAGGAAGTAGCTTCGCCCCGTGGGCCCCCATCGCCCGGTTGGCTTCCAGGTCTTCTTCGAGGATTGCGACGGCCTCGCGCTCGAGCCGGCGCGCGGCCTTTGCTGGATCGTCCGGGAGCGCCGACGCCGTCTTGCGCATCCGCTCGATCGCCCAGAAGAGGTTGACTGCGGTGGGGCGTGTCCCTCCGAGCATCTCCGCGGCCGCGCCAAACGCCCGCCGCCAAGGCCGATCCTTGCGATTCGCGGACTGCACCGCCAGCACGAGCCCGAAGGCGGCCGCAACCCCGATCGCGGGCGCCCCCCGGACCACCATCGTCCGGATCGCGCCGGCGACCCCTTCCGCGCCGGAATAGCGCCGCACCGTCTCCCTGCCGGGGAGAAGGCGCTGGTTCAGGAGGAGGAGAGCGTCACCCGTCCACTCGATCGTCCGGAACTGCACTCTTATTTCCTCTCTTTCAGGGAATGGCACCTTGCCACATGGAGAAGGACCCGCTCCCGGATCTCGCGCGGGGTCCGTAGCGGGGAATGCGTCTTCCCCTCCCGCATCGCAGGAAGGAGGAGATTTTCCATCGCCTCCCCGCAGCCGCACATCTGCGGCCCTTCGGACTCCGGCACGACTTTCCTCGAAAAGCAGGAGGGGCAGCTTGCGACCTGCTTCCCCCCCGAATGTTTCCCGCGCTTCGCGAACGGCACGCCCTCCACCTCCACTATATCCAGCGCGAAATCGAGGGTCGGCGCATTGGAGAGCGCGGTTCCGACGCCGAACCCGTCGACCACATCGGCCAGCGACCGGACTTCCTCCTCGCCGAGGCCGCCCGAGACGTAGATCTTTACATGGGTAAACCCGCGGAGGTCGAGCTCCCACCGGACCTCCTGTATGATCCTGCGGAAGTCCCCGCGCCGGGATGAAGGGGTGTCGAGGCGCACGCCGGAAAGCCGCTCTCCAAGCGCCTCCGCAACCCGGAGGGCCTCGAATTTCTCGTCCTGCAGCGTGTCGATGAGACAGATACGCGCCACAGCAGGGTCGACGACCGCGTCGAAGGCGCGGATCGCGGCGACCGTATCGCCCATGACCAGAACGAGCGCGTGGGGCATCGTGCCCACTGGAATTTCTCCCAGGAACTCCGCGCTGCGGACCACGGACACGGCATCCGCGCCGCCGATGAAGGCGTTCCGGTCGATGATCGTGGAGAGCGCGGGGTGCATCCGGCGCGCCCCGAAACTCAAGACCGGTTTTTCACCCGCGAGGCGCTTGATCCGGGACGCCCTGGTTGCGATGCCGGAGGCCTGGCAGATGATCCCCAGCATCGCGGTCTCCATCTCGCAGAACTCTCCGTACGGACCTTCGATCGAGAAGACCGGCTCCCCCGCGAAGAAGAGTGCCCCTTCCTCCATCGCCTGCAGGCCGATCTCCCGCCCGGAGAGGAGCGACAGCATCTCGTCCATCCCGGCGAGGATCCCGTAGTCGTACCCTCCAGGCATGCGCTTGACGAGGGCCTCCGCCTTCACACGAACGCGGTCCTTCCCCTGCTTCCGCAGGATCTCCATAGTCCGGCGGAAATATATATCGGTCGTCTCCCCGCGCCTGATCTCCTCCCGGCCGGGGATCGGGTCCATCATTCTCCCTCCTCTTCAGGTTACGCTCGGCGGTGGATCACCCGGACGCCAAGGACCTTCTCCATCTGGTCGAGAGCGAAGGTGTGCGTTTTCCTGTCGAGCCCGGCCACGTGCGCCTCGTCCACCGTGACGTCGTAGCCTCGCATGGCGGCGTCCGCGGCGGTGTACAGGATGCAAATGTTGGTGACGCAGCCGGAAAGCGAAAGGCGCCGGATCCCACGTCTGCGCAGGACCGAATCGAGCGAGGTGCGATGGAACCCGGAGTACGTCCTCTTCTCCACTACGACGTCCCCCGGCTCCGGGGAGATCCGCGCCACGACGGCGGCCCCCGGCGTTCCCGCAACGGCGTGCGGGGGCCATCCCATCCGTGCGAATTCGGGGTCGTTCCTGCGATGCGAGTCGCACACGTAGACGACCAGCTCCCCGTCTTTTCTCGCCCGAAGGATGCGGCGGCGCAGAGCCGGCATTATCGTCCTCGTTTCCGGGACCTCCAGCGGCGCGCCTGGCCGGACGAAATCCTCCAGCATGTCGATGACAAGCAGCGCGCGGCTCCCGGATGCCTTCGTCTTCATCCTATTTCTTCCCGGGCATGAGCATGTCGAACATCCCTTTCAGCGGTTTCTCCTGTTCGGGGGGGGCCGGCGGCTTCGAGACTTCCGTCCCGGGAGATGGAGCGCTCTCCTTGGGACGGTCCAGCAGCTTCCTTATCGCCCCTCCCGCTATTCCCCGGCCGAGCGCTTCGCCGTCGATCGAAATCGCCGGAGAAGTGACGGGCCCGGACATCACAAGCGGGATCTCGACGCGGCCGGACGAGCCGGTCAGGAATTTGCCTTCCACCCCACGCGCGCGATCCGATAGCCCCTTCGGCAGGACGAGCGTCCCGCGGAAATCGAACGAACGGTCGAAGCCCAGCGCCGCCTTGCCATCAAGACCCATCTTTTCGGATACGATCCGCAGGTTATCCGTGCGGATCTTCCCCGCCTCGATCCGGAAGTCGGCGGCGAGGTCCGAAAACTGCGTCTCCATCGCCCCTCCCCCGCCGGGGGCCAGCTTCGCCGGAGACAGCGTTCCCGCAAGTCCCGACAGGCCCGCCGCGGCGCCCAGCAGATCCACACCCTTGATTTTACCACCGGCGACCCGGAAGGACCCCGCTCCCGAGGCGGTCCGGGAGAAGTCGTCGAAGTCCCGCGCTCCGCCGCCAAGGTCCGCCGTGAGGGATGCGGCGCCGGTGAGGAAATTCTTAAGACTTGTCTTCCGGGAAAGGATCTCCTCGACCGGCAGGTTCTTCACCGTCACCTTGACGCGGAAATCCGGGCTTGGCGGCTTGAATCCGATCCGCCCGGCGACGGTCGCCTCGCCTCCGTACATCCGCGCCCGCAGGGAGTCGAGGAACAGGGTCCTGTCGACGTAACGTCCGTTCCCTGCCAATTCCTTGAACTCGAGCCCCCTTATCTTGCCGGCGTCTATCACCAGATCGCCGCGGGCGGAGAATTCCGTTTTTTCGCCCTCCTTTCCCGCGGGGGATGCCTGCTTCGGCTCTTTCGCCTTCCCGCCGTCCTCTCCTGGAGGGAACAGCGCGTCGAAGTCCAGGTAAGGCATCCGCAGGCTCACCTGCCCCACGGGCGTGGTCCCCATGGCAACCGTCCCGCGCAGGGAAAAGCGCTGTCCGTTGAAAAGACCCGCGATGGGGTGGAAATCAACGGTCTTAGAGGTGATCTCCGCGTGGCCGTCCAGGTCGGCCATCTCCACCTTCTCTTCCGGGAGACGGAAGGCGACGTTGCCCAGGTCCAGCGAGACGTTCCATGCATCCGCAGCCGACGTTGAGGGCCGCTTCCCTTTTCCCGAGGCGGTGATCCGGCCGGACGGCGACCACTTTGAGAGCCCTCCGCCGCGGTTCTTTGCGAGTTCGGAAAGCGACGCGATCCGGGCTGAAGCGGCCCACTCCCTCGCCCCCGTCGTCGGAACGAGCGAGGCGTTCGCGATCACTCGAAGCGGCGGGAAATGGAGTTCCGCGTTGGAAAGGACGTAAAGGTCCGT
>JAENIX010000079.1 GCA_016844415.1 Actinomycetota bacterium
GACATCACCACGCAGTTTTCGATGAAGGAGATAGAGAGGGTCGGCCTGGTCAAATTCGACGTGCTTGGATTGCGGACCCTTACGGCGATCCACGGCACCCTTCAAATGCTCAAGGAGCGCGGAGAGGAGCCGGATCTTTCGACCATCCCGTTGGACGATGCCGATACCTACGCCATGCTGTCCCGGGGAGACACCGCGGGGGTGTTCCAGTGCGAGAGCGGCGGGTTCACGGAGCTGTTGAACAAGCTGAAGCCGGACCGTTTCGAGCACCTGATCCACGCGGTGGCCCTGTACCGCCCGGGCCCTCTCCAGAGCGGCATGGTGGAAGACTTCATCGCCCGCCGGCACGCGTTGAAGACCACCGAGTACCCCTTCCCGCAGCTTGAGGTGATCCTGCGCGACACCTACGGCGTCATGGTTTACCAGGAACAGGTGATGCAGATCGCTGTGGCCATCGCGGGGTTCACGATGGGGGACGCCGACGTGCTGCGCAAGGCGATGGGTAAGAAGGACACCGCCCTGATGAAGAAGCAGAAGGCGCGGTTCATCCAGGGGGCCGTGAAAAACCACATCCCGGAAAACAAGGCGCAGGCCCTTTTCGAGCAGATCGCCCAGTTCGGGGAGTACGGGTTCAACAAGTCGCACAGCGCCGCGTACGCGATGGTCGCCTACCAGACCGCGTATCTCAAAACACACTATCCGGTGGAGTATTTCTGCGCCCTCATGACGTCGGAGTCCGGAGACACGGCCAAGATCATCCGTTACATCGGCTATTGCCGCGAGAAGGAGATGCCGATCCTTCCTCCGGACGTGAATGAGTCCAGATTTGCCTTCTACCCGGCGGGCAAGGCGATCCGTTTCGGGCTATCGGCGATCAAGGGAATAGGCGAGTCCGCGATCGATTCGATCAGGGAAGCGCGCGGCGAGGAACCGTTCGCCTCCGTGGCCGATTTCCTCTCCCGCGTGGATCTGAGGAAGGTCAACAAGCGGTCTCTCGAAAGCCTGATCAAGGCGGGAGCATTCGATTCGCTCGACCCGGACAGGGGACGCCTGTTCGGAATACTGCCGTCGCTGGTGGATTCGGCGCAGGAGGAGACGCGGCGGCGGGAGTCCGGGCAGTTCGCGCTTTTCGGCGGCGCCAAGGAAAACGCGAAAAAACCCCATGAACGGAAGGTAGCCCCCGAGGCCGCCTTATGGACACGCAGGGAGCGGCTCGACGCGGAGAAGGAAACGCTGGGATTTTACATCACGGGGCACCCGCTCGACGCTTTCGCCGGGGAAATCGGGATGTTCGCCAACACGACGTCTTCACGGATATCCTCAATGCGGACCGGGATGGAGGTAAAGCTCGGCGGCGTCATCAGCGAACTTAAGAAAAAAACGACGAAGAAGGGCGATGCGATGGCGATCCTGCGGCTTGAGGATCTCGAGGGGATCGTCGAGGTCCTCGTGTTCCCGGAAGCGTACCGTGCCAGCCTGGACGCGCTTTCCTCGGAGGAGCCGATTTTCCTGATCGGGCGGGTGGAATCCGATGAGACCTCCACCAAGGTGATCGCAGAAGAGATATTCCTCATGAAGAACGTAAGGGAGCGGCTGGCGAAATCGGTCCACTTCCAGGTAGATCTGGAACGGATGACGATCGGCGACATTTCCCACCTGCGCCGCATGATCGCGCAGCACGGCGGGGACAAGAAGGGGTTCATTCACCTCGTGAGAGAGGGGGAGTTCGAGACGATAATCGACCTCCCGGAAGAGATGCGGGTCGCTCCGTCCCTGGAGCTGGCCCGGGAGCTTCGTTCCCGGTTCGGGTACGACGTCCTGCGTTTACACTGATGCAGACAGCCGGGGGCAAAGCCGAGAATGCGTGGCTGGTGTGGGTGCGGAGGAAGCAAAGGCGGGCGGCTGGCGCGCACGCCCCTCCGGATCTCATCCGGGAGCTTGAAAGCCTTGTCGAGTCGGCGGGAGGAATCGTCAAGGGGGGGCAGACACATTTCGTGCCTGCCGAAAACCCTGCCACCCTCATCGGAAAGGGGACGCTCGAACGGCTTAAGGAAACGGTCAAGGAAAACTTGGTCGACCTTGTGGTGTTCCAGAATCTCCTCAAGCCGAAACAGCAGCTTCTCCTTGAGGAGGAGCTGGAAGTGAAGGTCCTCGACCGCCGGGAAGTGATACTGGACATCTTCGCCCAACGTGCCCGGACGCGTGAAGGGAAACTGCAGGTGGAGCTTGCACAGCTGTCGTTCCGCCTCGGCCGGCTGATCGGCGGCCGCAGGGAACTTTCGCGCCTGGGCGGAGGGATAGGAACCAGGGGCCCGGGCGAGAAGAAGCTCGAGGAGGACCGGCGCAAGATCCGCTCCCAGCTTCGCCAGATCGGCCGCGAGCTTGACGACGTCAGGCGCACGCGCAAGATCCATTACGACAGGAGGAAGGAGATCGGCTTTCCGGTGGTTGCGCTGGTCGGATACACCAACTCCGGGAAATCCACCCTGTTCAACCGCCTGACGGGGGCCGCCGTTTTCGTCGCGGACCGGCTTTTCGCGACTCTCGACCCGACGGCGCGCAAATTCGTCCTTCCGGGAGGGAAGGAAGCGATCCTCGTGGACACGGTGGGGTTCATCCATGAGCTGCCTGACGAACTGCGCGAGTCCTTCCTCGCCACCCTGGAGGGGATCGGCGAGGCGGACCTGCTTGTACACGTTGTGGATGGAAGCACGGAGAGGATGGAAGACAACATCGCTTCGGTGGGAAAGATTCTCGCCGTGCTCGAATTCGGGAAGAAACCGGCGATCCTTGCCGTCAACAAGGCGGATCTTGGAACGGCAGGTGGGCCCATCGAAAAGGACAGTGTCAGGATTTCCGCAAGGACAGGGGACGGGCTGGACGTCCTGGTCCGGGCGATGGAAGGAGAGCTATGCACGCAACGACAGGCCGGGAAGGATTTGACGAGGCCCGCCTGATCAATATCGCGAACGCGCTCACCGCGTTCCGTGTACTCCTGGTCCCCCTGTTCGCCCACCTCATCATCACGGGGAGGGTCCGGCGGTCGCTGATAGTCTTCGCTATCTGCGGGATCACCGACGCGCTCGACGGCCTCCTGGCCCGCCGCCTGAAGCAGAGGACGGTGGTGGGGTTCTACCTCGACCCGATCGCCGACAAGCTGCTGATGGCGACAAGCTTCATCGTGCTCGCCTACGTGAAGATAATCCCCGTCTGGCTTTCGGTCATCGTTATCAGCCGAGACCTGTTCATCCTCGTCGGCAGCGTCCTCATCCTGCTTCTCCATGGATCCGGAAAAATCAGGGCGACGGCCATCAGCAAGATGAACACCCTCGTCCAGATCCTGACGGTCATCTACTTTCTCGTCATTCGCGCGTTTCCGTTGATAGGGCAGCAGCTGCCCGCGGGATGGGATCATACGGTTACCATCTCGGTCGTATGGCTGTGCGCGGCGACCACCGCTGTGTCCGGGCTCCATTACCTCTACATAGGCATGCGAAACATATCCAATGCCTGAGCGGGAGGGTGTGCGGGTAGAATCCGTGGCGGGCGGCAGTCCCGCGGCCCGCGGGGGGTTGACGACGGGCGACCGTATCCTGTCTGTCTCCGGGCGGCCGGTCTTCGACCTGCTTGACCTGCATTTCCTGACAAGCCGGAAACAGTTCCGGATCCGGTGGACGACTGCTTCGGGAGATGTCCGCGAAAAGACGTTTCGGCCGGGAGCGACAGGGCTCGGAGTTTTCCCCGAGCCGATCCGGGTGAGGCGGTGTCGGAACAGGTGCATCTTCTGCTTCGTACACCAACTCCCCCGCGGACTGCGCCGCAGCCTCTATATAAAAGACGAGGATGTTCGCCTTTCGTTTCTGCACGGACAATACGTGACCTTCTCGGACTTGTCAGGGGAGGAGTTACGGAAGATACTCAGGTACCGGCTTTCCCCCCTGTATGTCTCTATCCATACGACGGACCTCGAACTCCGCCGCAGGATGCTCGGAAACCCGGCGATCGCCGATATCATGGACGTGATGAAGCGCCTCGTCGACGGTGGGATCGTCCTTCACGGGCAGATAGTCGTCTGCCCGGGGATCAACGACGGCGTCGAGCTGGAGAGGACCCTTCGCTCACTTCTTGCTCTTAACCCGGGGCTTGCCACCGTCGCGGTGGTACCGGTCGGACTAACTTCGCACCGGGCGGGACTGCCGCCGCTGCGGCCGGTGAACAGGCCGGAGGCGATTTCGACCCTGCGACTGCTTGCGGGAATCCGGCGGTCCGCGGGAAAGAACTCCGGAGAACCGTTCGCGGTCGCCGCGGACGAATATTACCTGATAGCGGGAAAGAAGATCCCTGGAACGAAGGTGTACGGATCGTTCGCCCAGATCGAGAACGGCGTGGGCCTCCTTCGCAGGTTCGATGACGGCGCCCGGGAGCTTTTCCGACGCAAACGCTGGAAACCCGCAAGGATGGGAGGAACGGTCGTCACGGGGATCTCTCCGAGGGGGCGCGTCGAACCGTTCCTTGCGGAATTCTCGCGCAGGTCGGGAGCGGCGTTCGATCCGGTCATGGTCGAGAACCGCCTCATGGGGAAATCCGTCAACGTAACGGGGCTTCTTGGGGGACGGGACATCCTGGCCGCGTTGAAGCGGCGGGGCGCGGAAGGGCGGATTTTCATCCCATCCGTGACCTTGAGGGACGCGGGGGACATGTTCCTCGACAACCTGTCGCCTGCAGACGTTTACAGGGAGACTGGCGCGGAAATAAGGATCTTCGACCCTACCCCGAAGGGCTTTTTCGAGGCGGTCTATCGAAACGAAACATCCACAATATAATTGACATCTTACGGTATATTTTGTTATTAATATCGATTCGATGTCCAGGGGGCGATTAGCTCAGATGGTTAGAGTACCTGCTTGACATGCAGGGGGTCACTGGTTCAAGTCCAGTATCGCCCACCATTTTCTCTCCCAGGCACCGTGGATCCGGATACGGCATTGCGCCGCTTAGCCGGTGCGCGAGGGGATTCTTTTCGTGAAGAAGGAACCGGGATGACGTTGCTGGAACTGGCGAAAACGAAGGGAAAGGCGAAGGTGGCGATCGCCGCGAAGGTAGGCGGCGCGCTTATGGACCTGTCCCGGACCGCGCCGGAAACAGGAGAGGTTACGTTTGTCACGCCGGGCGATCCAGAAGGGATGGAAATCGTCCGGCACAGCACGGCGCACGTAATGGCCGCCGCCGTCAAGGAGCTGTTTCCCGAGGCGAAGATAACCATCGGTCCCTCGAT
>JAENIX010000080.1 GCA_016844415.1 Actinomycetota bacterium
GCAGATCCCGGTCTTCATCGCCCTCTACAAGGGGCTGCTGGTGACGATCGAGCTTCGCCATTCCCCGTTCTTCCTCTGGATCAACGACCTCTCGGCGCCGGAGCACCTTTGGGACATCGCGGTGGCGGGGTACACGATTCCCATTCGCCTCCTCCCCCTGCTGATGGGGGTTTCCATGTTCTTCCAGCAGAAGCTGACGCCGGCCGCCGGCGACCCGAACCAGCAGAAGATCATGCTGCTGATGCCCGTCATCTTCACGTTCATGTTCTGGGGCTTCCCGACGGGGCTGGTCATCTACTGGCTGGCCAACAACGTCCTGAGCATCGGACAGCAGCTTATCCACAACGCGCAGGCCGAGACGGCCAAGCCCACGCCCGCGTAGGCGCCGCGCTTCCGGCCGTGAGCGGGCATCCGGAGGACGGCAACCGCCACCTTGCAGGCGCGGGGAACGGCTTGCAGCGGGTCGCCGGATCGACGATCGTCGCACCAGCAACCCCCGCGGGCCCGGGAGCCATATCGGTCCTGCGGCTTTCCGGCCCCGGCGCGTTTTCCATCGCTTCCCGGCTCACGGGGACAAGCCCGTCCGCCCATCCTCCAAGGACCCTGTCCGTCTGCTCGGTACGCAACACATCCAACGAGGATATCGATACGGGCATGGTAGTCTTCTTCCCCGCTCCGCACAGCTTCACCGGGGAGGACGTCGTCGAGATCCATCTTCACGGAAACCCTTTCCTCCTCGGGGAGACAGCGGAGGCGGCATGCGCGATGGGAGCCCGGCCGGCGACGCCGGGGGAATTCTCGCGGAGGGCATTCGAGAACGGTAAGATGGACCTTACCCAGGCGGAAGGGCTTTGCGACCTGATAGCGGCGAGGACGGCGGCTTCCGCCCGCGCCGCCCTGCGTCAACTCAAGGGCGGGATACGGGACGCTGTTGTCCCCTTAAGGGAGCGGCTGCTTTCCCTGCTGATCCTGCTCGAGGCGTCCATCGACTTCTCCGACGAGGAGGATATCGCCCCCCTGTCAGCCGTCCAAGCACAAGAACGGATATCTGAAATAGCCACCGCGCTCTCCCGGCTAATCGCATCCTATGATCTCGGGCATCTCCTACGGGACGGGGCGTCAGTGGCCATCGCCGGCGTGGCAAACGTCGGGAAATCCCTGCTGCTAAACCGGCTCCTGGGGGAGGAACGGGCAATAGTCACCGATATCCCGGGGACAACGAGGGACTACCTTTCCGGGGAACTGAACCTGTGGGGTGTGCCGGTGCGGCTGATCGACACGGCGGGCCTGCGGGAGACGGCGGATCCGGTCGAGCGGGAAGGGGTGCGGCGGACACGGGAAATCCTTTCGGGAGCCGACCTTGCGCTTTTCCTCCTGGACGGCAGCCGGCCGGCGCACGAAGGCGACCGGCAGGCGTACGCCGAGGTCGCCTCGCTGCCGCACATTCTACTGCGGAACAAGTCCGACCTCCCCGTCGCCGAAACAGGCGTTGGGTTCGACGGTCCGGGGAAAAAAGGAGTCTTCTCAATCTCCGCGAAAACAGGGGAGGGGATGGATAGGCTATTGGCCGCGATGGAGCGGGAACTGGTACCCGGGGTTGGAGTGGTCGTTGCCGAGGCTCCGATGACCCGGCTGCGGCATGTGGACGCCGCCGGGAAAGCCGTCGCGGCATTGAAGCGGGCGGAGAGGGCGGCGGGGGAGGGGCTCTCGCTGGAATTTCCAGCCGCGGACGTCCGCGAGGCGGTACAGGCGCTCTCCGAGCTCACCGGCGAAATAGCGCCGGAGGAGATCCTGGACGCCATATTCGGGACTTTCTGCATCGGGAAATAGATGGGCGGGGACACTCCTCTCCCGCATCCCGGAGAAATCAGGATCAGGAATGTCCCCGGTGTTCCACGTGGAACACGAGAAGGTAAAGGGCTGATATGACTTACGATTATCCGACCGAATACGATGTGGTCGTTGTTGGCGGAGGGCACGCCGGCTGCGAGGCGGCCCTGGCCTCGGCGAGGATGGGGTGCCGCACCCTTCTGCTGACGATCAACGCTGACGCCATCGGGCTGATGTCCTGCAACCCCGCGATCGGAGGGCTGGCCAAGGGGCATCTGGTCCGCGAGATCGACGCGCTGGGCGGCGAGATGGCGAAGAACATCGACGCGACGGGGATTCAGTTCCGGCAGCTGAACACCAGCAAGGGCCCGGCGGTCCGCTCCTCCCGCGCCCAGGCGGACAAGCAGCTCTACAGGCTCCGGATGAAGCGGGTGCTCGAGAGCGAGTACGCCCTGGACGTCAAGCAGGCGATGGTCGACGCCGTCCTTGCGGAAGGAGGGAAGGCGGTCGGAGTCGAGACGAACCTCAAGGTCCGGTACCGTGGGAAAACCGTCATCCTTTGCACCGGGACGTTCCTGAAAGGGCTTGTCCACATCGGGATGGTCAACTTCCCGGCGGGGCGGGCGGGCGACTTCCCCTCCATGAAGCTCTCCGATTCCCTGCGGGACCTGGGGTTTTCAGTGGGGAGGCTAAAGACCGGGACCACCCCGCGCCTGGACGGGAAAACGATAGATTTTTCCCGCACCATCCGCCAGGATTTCGACCCGGAGCCCACACCTTTTTCTTTTGAAAACAAGCGTATAGACCGTCCGCAGGTCCCGTGCTACATGACGTACACGAATGCGCAGACGCACGAGGCGATCCGCTCCGGGCTCTCCAGGTCGCCCCTGTATTCCGGGGTGATCCAGGGGATCGGGCCGAGGTACTGCCCGTCGATCGAAGACAAAGTGGTCCGCTTCGCCGGGAAAGAGCGGCACCAGGTATTCCTGGAGCCGGAGGGACTTGAAACCGCGGAGTATTACCCCAACGGTGTGTCGACGAGCCTCCCGTACGACATACAGGTGAAGATGCTGCGGACGATTCCGGGACTGGAGCAAGTGGAGATCGTGCGGCCGGGGTACGCAATCGAATACGATTTCGTCGACCCGGTCCAGCTCCACCCCTCGCTTGAGACCAAGACCGTTGAAAACCTCTTTCACGCCGGGCAGATCAACGGCACAAGCGGGTACGAGGAAGCGGCGGCCCAGGGGATCATCGCAGGAATAAACGCGGCCCGCAAAGCGCAGGGGAATCCGCCGGTGATCCTGGGCCGGGCGGACGCTTATATCGGGGTCCTGATCGACGACCTGGTCACCAAGGGGGCGAAAGAGCCGTACCGGATGTTCACCTCCCGCGCCGAGTACCGGCTGCTCCTTCGGGAGGACAACGCCGATCTGCGGCTCTCCGAAACCGGATACCGCGTGGGTCTGATAAAGAAGGAGAGGTACGGGGAGTTTTGCAGGAAACGGGAAGAGCTGTCCGGTTTCCTGCGCCGCCTGGCGGCGACGCGCGTAACCTCCGGCCATCCGGCCTGCCGGGCGGCGGAGGAGACCGGGGGAGGAACGGTCCGGCCAGGAATAACGTACGCCGATCTGTTGCGCCGGCCCGAGGTTTCGATGGCGATGTTGCTTTCCTGCTGCGAAGATATTCGCGGTGTCGAGCAGGCCGTGGCGCAGCAGGCCGAAATCGCCGTGAAATACGAAGGATATATCCAACGCCAGGAAGAGGAGGCGAAAAAACTCAGCAAACATGAAGGGTTGCGTTTTCCGCCGGATTTTCCTTTCGAAACCGTATACGGCCTTTCAACCGAGGTCCGGGACAAACTTGTACGTGTCCGCCCGGCGTCCATAGGGCAGGCCCAACGCATACCCGGCGTGACCCCGGCAGCGGTGGCGCTGCTCCTGGTTTCGCTGAAGCGGGGAAGGGCGCAGAAACCCACCACGGAAAGTTAAAGAAGCGCCGGATTGGGGTGAGCGAAAGACCAATTCACGTTGTGATTCGGGAGGTTAAAGCAGATGTTCCACGTGGAACATAGGCCCGGGAAGGCGGAAGCGGCTTCCCTATGACGCAGCCGGCGGTAAAGCGGCTGTCGGTTGCGCTCCTGTCGGACGTGCTCGCCGGGAAGGGAATCTCCATCCCGCCCGGGGCGGCTGAAAGGCTTCTCCTTCACGCGGAAGAAATGCTCCGGTGGAACCGGTCGATCCGCCTCACGGCGATCACCGTTCCGGAGGAGGTTGTCGTAAAGCACATCCTCGATTCCCTCCTGCTATTGTCGTTTGCCCCTTTTCCCGGCCGGACGCTGGATTTCGGGTCCGGCGCGGGCTATCCCGGCATCCCCCTGGCGATCGCACTCCCCGAGGCATCTGTCGTCCTGCTCGAATCATCCGCCAAGAAGTGCGCGTTTCTCTCCCGCGCCTGCTCGATGCTCGGTCTCTCCAACGCCTGTGTGGTCAGGGGGAAGCTCACGCCGAAGACCCCTCTTGCAATCGGCCGGTACGAACATATCGTGACCCGGGCGACGCTACCCCCACTTGAGGCGGCCGGCCTCCTTGTCCCGTACCTGCCTCCGGGGGGCCGCCTGCTGCTGATGACTGGGCCGGGAGGGGACCGAGGCATGACGATGGAGGGAGAAGGGGAGAAGGGGGGGAAAGTGGGGCTGCCGCCTGGCGCCGTTTACGGCAGGCGCGAGCGGTTCGCCCTCCCGCTCGGGATGGGTGCACGCGAGATCCGGGAAATCAAGGGACGGTCCTGAGGACCTTAGAACCGGGACGTTCCTAAGAACTCCAGGGTGAAATCGGAATGGCCTTAGTGGGACTGTCCAAAAAAGCTGTATCGGAGAACCATATCGACTTCTTAGAATTGTCCCGGTTCCAATACCAGGATTTCCATTGTTTGGAGTTCTTAGGAACGTCCCGGTTCTAAGGTCCTCAGGACCGTCCCTGTTTTACCCCCTGGGGGATGACACTGCGTCGCAGGGAAGTCCGGCTGCGCCGCCTTACCCATGAAGTCATTGGGACCGGGGTACCCCAGGGAGCGAATTATGTCCGAGAGTGGGGCGGAGGGGGGACTCCGTTCGTGGCTCGCCGGGCGCTCGTTCCCAAATCGCCCGTCTGCGCTTCGGCCTCTATGAGCTGTTCGCGATGAGGCCGCGCTGAGAGAGGGCTAATGCTCTGCATCCGGTGAGACGCCCGACAGGGGCGTTACCTCACTGCGCCCCCCTCCTACGGCGGCTCCGCCGTAAACACCCGCAGCGCAGTGTCATCCGTGGAGGGCACGCCAAGATTTTCTTTCCCCGCCTTCACGCCGCGTGGTACAAGATTACCTGATTCCCCCGAATATTCCGCAGGCAACCGAAAGGACAAGCGTTGGCCAGGATCATCGCCGTTGCGAACCAGAAGGGAGG
>JAENIX010000081.1 GCA_016844415.1 Actinomycetota bacterium
AGGCTACCCCTCCCGGTGATGAGCCGTCAAGCATTGCGCTGCGTGCAACAGATCCCGGAATCGCATGCGCTCTTTTTGACGCCGCGGGGATTCGACTCTATGATCGTAACCACACGCGTGAGCAGGTGAGCTGATCGTTCAGGAATTGGAATTGAACCAGAGGGGAAAGAAACATGATGGATCTCGGTCGGGCCTGGAAAGCGATGGAGGAACACAAACTCGACGCTCTGATTGCCTCCTCGCCTCAGAATGTGTTTTACACGAGCGGTTTTCTCTACCTTCCAACTTCGGACAACAGCATCTTTTTCCTGCTCCGCAACATCGGGCCCGTCTTCACTATCGTACCGCGGGGCGGTGAAGCGCGGCTCATTGCACCCAATTCCGCGAAAGCCACGGCGGAGCGGTTCTGTACGACCAAGGAGCGGCGGTTCTACGCCGTTTCCCCGCCCGCTGACATGAGGTCCGCCTCCCAGAGCAGGAAGGCCACCTTCTCGGTTGTGCAGATCCTGAAGGAGAACTTGACCGACATGGGCGTCAGTGCGGGGCGGGTGGGAGTCGAGGGGCTCGATCTTCCCTTCAATTTTCGTTTGGCTCTCGGGGAGGCCTTTCCAAAGCTTGAACTCGTCGATGCGCAGGACTTGTTTTTCGAGTTGAGAGCGATCAAGAGTCCCGGCGAAGTGGAACGGGTCCGCCAGGCGGTTCAGTTGGCCATCGCCGGACTGAACAAGGCGTTCGATGCCATCCGCGTAGGGGCGACCGAGCGGGAGATCATGAATTCGTACAAAGCGGAAGTGGTTCGCCGGGGAGGAAGCTGGTGCAATACGAAATTCTGCGCCGGGAGGGCAAACGGGGCCACGATTTCCCATCAGGCCTCGGATTACGCGATTCGACCCGGTGATCCGGCGATATTCGATGTGGGTGCAGTCTTTCAGGGATATGCCAGTGATCTGGCCCGTGTCGGCTACCTGGGAAAGCGGGAGGAGGAAGGCGTAAAGCTCTACGAAGTACTTCGCGGTGCACAGGAACGGGCCATCAAGGCGATCAGGCCGGGCGTTCCAATCGCGGAAGTCTTCAATATCGCGCAAGACCATGTCCGGCAATCCGGATACCCTGACTACACCCGCGGGAATATCGGTCACGGCGTGGGCATAGACTTCGAGGAGGAGCCCTTCATCGCTCCTGAGAGCACCTGGAAGATCCAAGCCGGGATGGTCCTCGCCGTGGAAATCCCTTTCTACAGTTCGAAGCTCGGCGGGTTCAATGTGGAAGACGTGATCCATGTCTCGGACAAGGGGGCGGAGGTTCTGTCCTCCTCGCTTTCCACGGAAGCGAGAATCTTCGGTTAGGCGCCGGGCATGGAACTGTTTCGTGATCGATTCCCGGCCGGCAGGCGCGACACCCTCGGGGGTCTCGACGACCTTTACGTGTACATCGACGGCGAGTTCCTGTGCAGGGACGAGGCTTGCATATCCGTTTGGGAACATGCATTCATGTATGGTGACAGCGTCTTTGAGGGCATCCGGGCCTATGGCGGCAAGGTGTTTCTCCTGCCCGAGCATCTCGAACGTCTGCTGGAATCGGCCAAGTCGATTGGCATCCAGGTGCCGCTGAGCATCGAGGAGTTGACCCGGATCGTGCTGGAGACGTTCAGGATCAATGCGCTCCAGGAAGGACACCAGAGAATTACCGTGACAAGAGGAGTGGGAAGCGTCGGCCTGGATCCGCGTAACTCGAAGCATGCCTCTGTCATCGCCATGGCCTATCCCTTCCCCCCTACGTTAGGAGAAAGGGCTGTCCGCCTGGTGACATCGTCGGTTCGCCGCAAGGGCTGCGACTCGGTGGATGCGAAGGTCAAGGTCTCGAATTACATGGAGAACATTCTCGCGAAGCTCCAGGCCAATCTGACGGGGATGGATGACGCGCTGCTGCTCGACAGAAACGGCTTCGTGGCCGAAGCCACGGCGACGAATGTCTTTGTGCTTCGCAAGGGGAAGTGGTCCACGCCGATTCCGGTCGCCTGCCTGGAGGGGGTCACGCGCCATGTCGCGATGGAAATCCTGAAGCAGATGGGATCTCCCGTCGAAGAACGCAGTCTGACCCCCCACGAGTTGTATGTCGCGCAGGAAGTGTTCCTGACCGGAACCGGGGCCGGAATCGTGCCCGTGGAATCGGTTGACGGTCGCAGAATCGGCGAGGGCGCGCCGGGGGAAATGACACGGGAGGTCACGCGCCGGTTCAAGCTTCTCACTGCAGAGGGCACTCCCATCGAAATGCCGGCTGGAAAGCGTGATTAGAAACCCCAAGGAGCGGCCGTGAAACCCGTGATCATCATGCATGGCGGCGCCCGCGTTCCCGCCAGTGAGAATTACCAGGAAACGCTCAAACTATGTTCGAAAAAGGGGATGGAGGTTCTGCGCCGCGGCGGCTCGAGCCTGGACGCGGTGGAAGCGGCCATCGTCATGGCGGAGGACAGTGGCGTATTCAATGCCGGCAGCGGATCGCATCTGAATCTCGCAGGCGAAATGGAAATGGACGCAGCCATCATGGAGGGGGAAAATTTGCATTCCGGTGCCGTTGCAGCCATTCCCCGGGTGAAGAACCCGATTCGGGTCGCCCGAAAGGTGATGGACGATACGGACCACGTCCTGATGGCTGGAGAGGGCGCTTACCGGTTTGCGCGGGCGGCGGGTCTGGACGAAGAGGTGATCCGCAATCCCAAGAGGGTGGAAGAGTGGGACAGGCTGAAGCAGGAACTGAAGCATTCGGGGAAGTTGACGGGCATCAATTTGCCCGATCCGGAGAAGCTCAAGAAATGGCTCATTCACGAGGAAAGCACGGTAGGGGCGGTGGCCATCGACGTGCGGCGAAACGTGGCGGTGGCCATTTCAAGCGGGGGAACGCCGATGAAGCTTCCCGGCCGCGTCGGCGACGTGCCTCTTCTGGGGTGCAGTTTCTTTGCGAACGACCAGGTCGGGGGTGTCTCCCTCACGGGAACGGGAAACATCATGATCAAGCGCGCCACCGCCCGTTGGATCGTTCAACTGATGGCCCAGGGGATTTCCGTTCAGAAAGCCGTCGAATCCGTGGTCGACACATTGAATCGGCAGTACGATCCCATGGTTCTGGGGGTGGTCGCCTTGGATTCAGCCGGGAATTTCGGGGCGGCCCGGAATCTCGAGGGCATGCCCCATTGCTACCAGACCATCGATATGGACGAGCCGGTCGAGAAGTTTGCCCCCATACTGAAAAGATGAGGCCCGGCCGCGGCGGCTTTAAGGATTAGGGAAAAAGGAGAAGGGTGTTATGGACGCTGACCTCAAGAACGTTGTGGACGTTGACCTTAGCGTGAAGATAGGCACGATTTCGCTGAGAAATCCGATCATCCTGGCGTCGGGTCCCAAAGGAGGAAAATCCGGCGAGGGCATGAAAAAGTTCGCTGCAGCGGGTTGGGGCGGTGTGGTGGCGAAGACCGTGACGAAGGAACCGTCAAAGGGCTTTCCGAACCCTACCATCGTGAATTTTCGGCCTCACTACACGATCAATGCACAGGGAGGACCCAACCCCGGGTACCTCGCCTTTGCGCAGGAGGTCCGCATCGCGAAGGAGGGAGGGGTGCCGGTCCTTGTCAGCATTGCGGCGTCTTCTCCGGAAGAGTTCGTTTTGATCGGCAAACACCTGATTGCGGCAGGTGCCGATGGCATCGAAGTCAATGCCTCGTGCCCTCACACGCCGGGAAGGGCGAAATGGTCCAACTCCTGGGAAAACCTCGAGCTATTGATCAAATCGATCCGGCGGGAGATAGAACAACCGATCTGGGTCAAGTTGCCTTCTACCCGGATGGCCGATATTCCCAGACTGGCCGAGGCAGTCGCACGAGGCGGCGCGGATGCCGTCACCCCTTTCAACACGGTCCCTGGCATGTCCATCGATATCAACACCGGCAGGCCGCGAGTCGGCAATCCTCACGGGGTAGGGTCTATTTCCGGCAAGGCCGTCAAGCCCATGGGGGTCCGGGCCGTGCTGGATGCGGTGAGGGTGGTGGATATACCGGTAATCGGCGTAGGGGGCATTGAAGACGGGTTCGACGTCATCGAATATCTCATGGCCGGTGCTTCAGCGGTTCAGATTCACACCAAAGCCATGTGGGAAGGCGAGGGCGTCATCCACAAGATTCTCGACGAGACGAAGCAATTCATGGTTGAGAAAGGCTATCGATCGACTCGGGACATGGTCGGTCTGACTCTGAAATATGTGCCCAAGCTCCCCTTTTCCTACATCGAAGGGCTTTAGATCTTTTGATGACGGCGCTCCTGATGGCAATTCAACCGCCGTCCGTTCCGATCCCAGATCGCCAGTCGAAGTGCCTGGCCCAGCTTCAAGCGGTAAGCAAGGACTACGCGGTCCGGTCAGGCGGGACCGTTACGGCCCTGGAGGACATATCCCTCGATGTCCGTGAGAACGAGTTTGTCACCCTCGTGGGCCCAAGCGGCTGCGGCAAGAGCACGGTGCTCAAGATTCTCGGGGGAATCATCCGCGCATCGGGGGGCACCCATCTATTTGACGGCAAACCCCTGGACAAGCCGTCGCGGGAGATCGGGATGGTCTTCCAGCGCCCGGTCCTTCTGCCGTGGCGAAATGTCCTCGATAACGTTCTGTTTCCGATCGAGATGCTCGGCTGGAATGTAAGGGAGCATCTGGATGAAGCGCACCGGCTCATCAAGCTGGTTGGTTTGTCGGGCTTTGAGAAAGCGCTTCCCCAGGAACTCTCGGGAGGCATGCAACAGCGCGTCTCTATCTGCCGGGCTCTTGTCTACGATCCAAAGCTTCTGCTGATGGACGAACCATTTGGCGCGGTTGACGCGATGACACGGGAGGAAATGGGTCTCGAGGTCCTGCGGATATGGCGGGAACGGCGCAAAACGGTGGTGTTCGTTACCCACAGCATTCCGGAATCGGTTTTTTTGGCCGACCGGGTGGTCGTCATGACGCCACGGCCTGGATGCATCGTGCTAAATTTGCCCATCGATCTGCCCAGGCCGCGGACGATCGATATGGAATTCACACCGGAGTTCAAGGCTTATGCCGACGCGGTGCGAGGCGCCGTTTACTCATCGAAGCGATCGGCGTAGCAATGGTGAAGACTGGAAATGTCGGCGGCTGGATCCGGGAATACGGTCCCACCTTGGCCATCTTGGCGGTGTTGGTCATCGCGTGGGAGACCGCCTGCGACCTTGCCAGGATTCCGGTGT
>JAENIX010000082.1:0-363 GCA_016844415.1 Actinomycetota bacterium
GGTGGTCCACGACGGGCTGGGGGCGTTCTTCGAGATCGTCATCCTGTCCGCCTGCGCCCTCACGCTTCTCATGGCGACCGGTTACTCCGAATGGGAGGGGACCCACAAGGGGGAGTTCTACTCCCTGCTTCTGCTATCCACCTCCGGGATGATGTTCATGGCCAAGGGGACGGACCTCATGACGGTCTTCCTGGGCCTGGAGACGCTGTCCATCCCGATCTACGTGCTGGTCGGATTCCACCGCCACCGGATGTCCTCCGTCGAAGGCGCGCTCAAGTATTTCCTCCTTGGAGCGTTCGCGTCGGGGTTCCTGCTGTACGGGATCGCGCTGATGTACGCCGCGACGGGAACCACCAAGATCCC
>JAENIX010000082.1:395-5640 GCA_016844415.1 Actinomycetota bacterium
TGCCGTTCCACATGTGGACCCCCGATGCCTACGAAGGGGCGCCCACGGTGGTGACGGCGTTCATGTCCGCGGCGGTAAAGGCGGCGGCGTTCGCCGCGCTGATCCGGTTCCTGCTGCTTACCCTGGGCGGGCTGCAGCCGGTCCTGTGGAAGGTTCTATGGGTGCTTTCCGTGCTCACGATGACCGTGGGGAACCTCTCCGCGCTTGTGCAGGACAACGTGAAGCGGATGCTCGCCTATTCCTCCATCGCGCACGCCGGGTACATCCTCGTCGGGATGGTCTCCGGCGATGTGCTCGGAGGGCAGGCGTCGCTGTTCTACCTCTTGATCTACGCATTCATGAACATCGGCGCCTTCGGGGTGGTGATGCTCATCGCGCAGAAGGAGGATGATGGGTACGACATCTCCAACCTGGCGGGGATCGGGTTCAAATACCCCGCGCTCGCGGGGCTTCTTACCCTGTTCATGGTGTCGCTGGGGGGAATCCCCCCGACGGCCGGGTTCGTCGGGAAATTCTACCTGTTCAGCTCCGCGGTGAAGAACGGCTACATCTGGCTGGCCGTCATCGGCGTGCTCAACAGTGCCGTCTCCATCTACTACTACCTGCGGATCGTGGTCCACATGTACATGATTCCGGCGAAGGGGGAAGTTCCCGAGCCCCGCCCGCCGCGAATCGCGTTCTCACTTGCCCTTTGCGCCTGCGCCGCCGTCGTCCTCGTTTTAGGCATCGTCCCACGGTCCGTCCTGGAGTTCGCCGAGCGCTCAGTCCTCTCCCTGCTGATGTAACAACGGAGACACAAAAGCAGGGACGTTCCCGAAAACCGGACGTCCGAGCCCTGCCCGGTGAGCCAAGGCCCCCCTTCCTCACCAAGAGGTCGCTGAATCGCTATCCACTCGATCGCGAAGAGAACCAACTTGCTTTGCCAGTTGGCGGAAGGTTCGGCTAAGATCAACCTGAGACGCCGCTTCTTGCGGGGCGCGGAGGGAATGGGCCTTCTAACCAGCGAGGAGACGGCGTGGGAGATCGACTGCGCGGTGCGGGACGTTGTGGAAGCGGCTTTCCGGCGCTCTCGCGAAGTGCTTGAGGGGAACCGGGGTTTGCTCGGAGAAGGTTCGCAGCTCCTTCTTGCGAAAGAAACCTTGAACGAGGCCGAACTCATGGATCTCTTCCGAAGAGCAGAGGGGCGGCCCATGAAACTGCAAGCGTCGATGAACCCAAACTCGTGACAGTCGTTCGAGTGTGGCGGGTGAGGTAGCACATGAGACGAAAGGAGAAGGGCTATGACGCAAAAGCCAAGCGAAGGGGAAGAGGGGTATTTCGTCCGAATGGAGTTCGAGCGGCGGAGACAGGCCGAAATCGAGAAGCATAAACGGGACACGCAGAAGGAAAAGGAGCGGCTGAAAAGCCTCCATTTCATGAAATGCCCCAAGTGCGGGATGGAGCTGATCGAGATCGATTACCGGGGCGTCCAGGTGGACAAGTGCTCGGGTTGCGAAGGGGTTTGGCTCGACGCGGGCGAGCTCGAGGCAGTGGCGGGACTGGAAAAATCCGTTCTGGACGGATTGTTCAGCGTCTTCAAGCGCTAACCGGAGTCGGCGGCACCCCGGGAGATGACATCTCGTCGCTTCTTGTGCCGACGTTCAATATCCAAACCGCGTTGACACAGATGATGCTCAAGGGTCTTGTCCCATCAAACCTGAGGACTTGAAATGATCTGGGTCTGGGCCGCGTTCGTCGGATTCGTACTGCTGTTGCTGTTCCTGGACCTTGGCGTGTTTCATCGCCGCGCCCACGTCGTAACGATGAAGGAAGCCCCCGGGTGGTCCGCCGTATGGATCCTGCTGGGGCTTTCCTTCACCGCCTTCGTCATATTCCTATCTAAGATTAATCCGCAGGTAGGAGCGTGACCGTGAAAACTAGCGGCATCGAAATTGGGCGGCGGCTTGACCGGTTCAAGGCCGCCAGCCGGAAGTCAGGCGTGAAGCTCACGCACCAGCGTCTCGAGATTTTCCGCGAGATCGCAGGGAGCACGGAGCATCCAGATGCCGAAACCGTCTTTCGGGGGGTCCGGTCGAGGGTTCCGACGGTGTCTCTCGACACCGTGTACCGGACGCTGTGGCTCCTCGACGGCCTCGGGTTGATCAGCACCCTCGGCCCGCGCCGGGAAAGCGTCCGCTTCGACCCCAATCTCGAACATCACCACCATTACGTCTGCCTGCGGTGCGGGCTGGCGAAAGATTTCGAAAGCGCGGACCTCAACGTGCTTGCGATCCCCGCGTCCGTGAAGAAATACGGAAGCGTCCTGACGACGCACGTCGAGGTCCGGGGGTACTGCTCGCCCTGTGGGAAGGAGACCATCTCCAGGAAGACTCCGGCAACTAAGCAATCCCGTCGAAAACCATTAATACAAGGAGGAGAACGATGAGCCAGAAGAAGAAGCTCACTACCAACGCTGGCGCCCCCGTCGTCGACAACCAGAACACCATGACCGCCGGACCCCGCGGGCCGGCGCTGCTGCAGGACGTCTGGTTCCTGGAGAAACTTGCCCACTTCGACCGGGAGGTGATCCCCGAGCGCCGCATGCACGCCAAGGGCTCGGGCGCCTTCGGCACCTTTACGGTCACCCACGACATCACCAAGTACACCAGGGCGAAGATCTTTTCGAAGATCGGCAAGAAGACCGACCTCTTCGTGCGCTTCTCCACCGTGGCCGGCGAGCGTGGCGCGGCAGACGCCGAGCGCGACATCCGGGGCTTCGCGGTGAAGTTCTACACCGAGGAAGGGAACTGGGACCTCGTCGGCAACAACACGCCGGTCTTCTTCCTGCGCGATCCCCTCAAGTTCCCGGACCTCAACCACGCGGTGAAGCGCGACCCCCGCACCAACCTGCGCAGCGCCCGCAACAACTGGGACTTCTGGACTTCGCTGCCGGAGGCGCTGCACCAGATCACCATCACCATGAGCGAGCGCGGGATTCCTTACTCCTACCGCCACATGCACGGCTTTGGTAGCCACACCTTCAGTCTCGTCAACGCCAAGAGCGAGCGCTTCTGGGTCAAGTTCCACCTGCACACCCAGCAGGGCATCAAGAATCTGACCGACGCCGAAGCCGAGGCAATCATCGGGAAGGACCGGGAGAGCCACCAGAAGGACCTGTACGGGAGCATCGAGAAGAAAGACTTCCCCCGCTGGAAGATGTCCATCCAGGTGATGCCCGAGAAGGACGCGGCGAAGTGCCCGTACCACCCCTTTGACCTAACCAAGGTCTGGTTCCAGAAGGATTACCCCCTGATCGAGGTGGGCGTCATGGAGCTCAACCGCAACCCGGAGAACTACTTCGCAGAAGTCGAGCAGGCGGCGTTCAACCCGGCCAACGTCGTGCCCGGCATCGGCTTTTCCCCCGACAAGATGTTGCAGGGGAGGCTCTTTTCCTACGGCGATGCCCAGCGCTACCGGCTCGGCGTGAATCACCACCTGATTCCGGTCAATGCGTCCCGCTGCCCGTTCCACAGCTACCATCGCGATGGCGCCATGCGGGTGGACGGCAATCATGGCGGCACGCTCGGTTACGAGCCCAACAGCTACGGCGAGTGGCAACAGCAGCCAGACTTCGCCGAACCGCCGCTCCGCATCGAGGGCGCCGCCCACCACTGGAATCATCGCCAGGACGATGATTACTACACCCAGCCCGGCAAGCTGTTCCGGCTGATGAACGCCGCGCAGAGGAAGGCACTCTTCGAGAACACCGCCCGCGCCATGGGCGACGCGCCCAAGGAGGTCAAGGTTCGCCACATCGGCAACTGCCTGAAGGCCGATCCGGCGTATGGCAAGGGGGTGGCGGAGGCGCTGGGAATACCGCTTTCCGAAGTGCCGAAAAACTGACGCCTGACGGAAATTCACATCTCGGGAGGCAATACGGCGAGCGCGGCGGCATGACCACCGCGCTCGTTTTTCCATAGTCATCTCGGGAGCTTCTGATTGGGCCTGGAGGAGAGGGCGATCTCGACCGTTTGTTCGCGGTAGGAGGCCATTGGGGCGCATTTTGGGCCATTCTCGGTGTCATGGACGACCCGGGAATAGGTCTCCGGCACGATCCGTCCGGGTCGGGATCTAATACTGTTACATTTAGGTACCCTTGTGTTACACGACAAACAACAGGCCGAGATCATGGCGACGTCGTGGTTCTCGGAACCAGCCGACAATCGCGCCCCGCTTGACACTATGTCATATATGACATATCGTATTTCCGTATGAGCCCGAAGGACAAACCGCTGGCCTGGCTGCACGGGTAAATCCGCACTCCTCCGCACTCGGTGATTGACGCGTGCAGGCGACGCCTCCGGGACTACGACGCCTGACCGGGAGAGAATCGATGGAGAAGACTAAGAGGAAGCGTTTGGAGAAAAGGGGTTGGAAGATCGGTTCGGCTGCCGAGTTTCTGGGCCTGACGCCGGAGGAGAACCGGTACATCGAGCTCAAGCTCGCGCTGAGCGAGCATCTGAAAAAGCGCCGGCGAAGCCGGAGATTGTCCCAGGAAACGCTTGCGAAGTTCTTGAGTTCGAGCCAGTCACGCGTGGCGAAAATGGAGGCTGCCGATCCGACGGTGTCGCTGGACCTCTTGGTTCGGTCGCTCCTGGCCCTGGGATCGTCGGAGAAGGAGTTGGCGAAGGTCATCGCCTCGTCCGGTGGGGCAAGGACGTGACGGACGGCAGACGGAGTCTGTCCTAAAATGGCCTTGCCCGACCTGGTAAGGCGGTTTGTCGAGCTCCGGCTCTCGAAGTCTTGCCTGGAATGGGATTCCACCCCACATCCTGAGCGAGATCCGCCTGGACTTCACGATTCGGGGGAATTCGGTCACCTCGACTGCGAGTGATGCCTTCTTGACGAGCGATCTCGGCTTGATCGGCGATCTTGCCGGAATCCAGCAGGGTCTGCCACTCGATCGCCTTTTTTAGGAGTTCGGCCACCCTTGGTGTTTTTGGCTCCCTGGGCGGCTTCGGATCGCCCTGGAGGGGCGGAACGGCGCCTTACGATCCGGTCGACCGGCGTGCGGCGCGTCACGCTGCCGACCGGGCCATTCTTGGACACTCCCTTATGTTCCAGGAGATCTCCACGGTCTGCTCGCGATAGGTGGCCGCCGGGGCGCGGTGGTCCACGACGGGCTGGGGGCGTTCTTCGAGATCGTCATCCTGTCCGCCTGCGCCCTCACGCTTCTCATGGCGACCGGTTACTCCGAATGGGAGGG
>JAENIX010000083.1 GCA_016844415.1 Actinomycetota bacterium
GCATATTGGCGAGCGGGCACATCAAAGCCGATGACCTCACTCGTGCGATCGAACGGCTTGAATTCGCCGGAATCGACGTGCGCAAGGAAGTGGTCTTCGGGGGGCGCCGGGTCAGGACCCTCGATGTCGTTGCCAGCCATGTCGCCTTCGGGATCGGCGCGCTGGAGCCGTCGACATTCCGGGCCCGAGTCCGCGAGCAGGCTCTCCTGCGGCTGTTTCCCGATCTCCCGCCTGACCGCCGCGCCCGGCTGCTTGCCGCCGCGGCACCGAAGGCGCCGGAAGAGATCGCATCGGAGCTTTGGTCGGCCGTTCATCGCGTCCTGGAAATCTGCGGCCCGGATCCATCCGTCCTCGACCGGCTCGAGGAGGCGGAACTGGAGGAGCGTTTCGAGCGCGAAGTCCTCGCGCGGACCTCGGGCGAAACGGAGGCCGTGGATGCCGCCGTCGCGTCGGAAGGCCTTAAGCTGCTGGCAGCCGACCTCTACCGCATCGGGGAGGATATGACCGCGGGAGAGTGGTGCGGAAGGCTGGCGGGCGTCGACATCGTCGGCGTGATCAACAGGGAAATGATCAAATGGTGCTCGGTTTTCCTCGATCAGGGGGTGGGGACGTGGAAGGCCCCCGGCAGAGAGAAGGGGTTCTACGCCTTCTGGCGGAACCTTGCGGCGTGGGATTTCTCGGGAAGATTCCTGGGTATCCGGGGATTTCGTCGTATGGTAAAACGCCTGCCGGATTCGCCCGAGGATGCGCTCATCGGGAGCCTGCGAGCGCTGGGAAATGCCGACAAGAGCTGGATCGAATACCTGGGGCGGCACCTTGCCCAGCTGCCCGGTTGGGCGGGGTTCGTGAAATGGCGGTCGGAGGCGCACGAATACCATTGGCAGCAGCGGTACCCCATCGATCTGGTCGATTATCTCGCGGCGCGGGTGTTCTACGAACGTCACCTTGTGGATGCGTGCTGCCGGGATACCTGGGATGTCGAAGGGACGGTGCACGCGCTGGCGGATTATTTCCGTCGCCGTCCCGCCGAGTATTTTGCGCGGCGGCGATCGGCCGAGGCGCCGGCCCCGGATTTTGCACGCCGGCATCGTCCTGCCGTGGAGCGAAAATCGGGGACTGACGACGCCTGGGTCCGGTTCGGCCGCATCCTTTTCCTGATCCGGGAACACTCGGAACGCGATCCTTGGGTAGAGCTTGGCCGCGACGCATGGCGGCTGTTCCGTCTCGCGCAGTTCCTGGCGCTCTCGCCCGCGGAGGTCCGGGCGATGTCCAGGGATGACGCGCGGGCGTTGCTGTCGATCCTCGACCGCCTGCCGCCGGACGCGCACGGCCGGATCTGGCTGGAGGCCCAGGAGACCCGCTACCGGGACACGTTGCTATCCCGTCTGGCTGGGAGACATCAGGGCCTCCCCTCGGGGAATCACCGGACCGATTTCCGTCCGGCAACGCAGTCGGTGTATTGCATCGATGTCCGCTCGGAGGGGTTCAGGCGGCACCTCGAAGCCGTGGGCGACCATGAAACGTTCGGGTTCGCCGGATTTTTCGGCTTGCCCATCGGATTCCGGGGATTCGGCCAGCGTGAAGACTCATCCCTCTGCCCCGTGCTGATCAAGCCGAAGTGCGTGGTCGTGGAGCAGCCGGGTGTCGGCGTCGAGCGAGCCGGGGAGCGGACGCTGCGGGGGATGGCGTGGGACGGCATCGTTCATGGAGTCGTGCAGCGGCTCGAGCGTCATTTCGCGGCTTCGTACGCGGTGGTTGACCTGCTCGGGGGGGTTTTCGGCCTCTCGCTCGCAGGCCGCACCTTGGCCCCGGTGGCTGCGCGCCGCCTGGCTGCGAAGGTCCATCATCGGGCCGTCCCTCCGGCGGCCACGAGGCTCACGGTGGGCAAGATGACCCGGAAGGAAGCCGAGGAGTTCGTCGCCTGCCTCGATCAACCCGACCGCGCCGCCCGCCTCGAGCGGCTGGGGGTGCTGGGGTTCACAGGGGAGGAGCAGGATCTTTACATCGAAACCGGGCTTCGCACGATGGGCCTGACCGGCCACTTCGCGCGCCTGGTGCTCATCTGCGGCCACAGGAGCACGTCGACCAACAATCCTTACGCGGCCGCCTTGGATTGCGGCGCCTGCGGGGGGAACCATGGCGGGCCGAACGCCCGCGTGTTCGCCACGCTTGCAAACAGGCCGTCGGTCCGCGCGACACTTAAGAAGCGGGGCCTCGACATCCCCGATGACACCTGGTTCGTGGCCGCCCAGCACAATACGACCACCGATGAAGTGGAAATCCTCGATGAGTGCGACTGCCCGGATACGCACAGGGAGGATCTCCGAAGGCTTGGCCGGGACCTTGTCGAGGCGGGCGCTCGCCAGGCGCAGGAGCGTTGCGGTCGGCTGCCGGGGTCTCCGGCCGGCCTCTCGCCCCGCGCCGCGCTTAGGCACGTGGAGCGCCGCAGCGCGGATCTCGCCCAGGTGCGTCCCGAGTGGGGCCTGTCGAGCAACGCCGCGTTCATCGTCGCCCACCGGTCGCTCACGCGGGGGCTCGACCTCGGCGGTCGGGTGTTCCTTCACTCCTACGACTGGAGGCGGGACTCCGAGGGGAGGGCCCTCGAGATCATCATGACCGCTCCCCTCATCGTGGGGGAGTGGATCAACATGGAGCACTACTTCTCCGCCGTGGACAACAAGGTGTACGGGAGCGACAGCAAGGTGGTACACAACGTCGTGGGAGGGTTCGCGGTCATGCTGGGCAGCGGCGGCGACCTTCAGACGGGATTGCCGCGCCAGACGGTGATGGCGGGGGAGACGCGTTACCACGAGCCTCTGCGCCTGCTCGCGGTCATCGAGGCGCCGACGGATCGGATCGGGGAGATCATCAGGCGCCATCACACCCTTCAGCACCTGTTCGACAATGGATGGGTCAATCTGGTCGCGCTCAATCCGCTGGCCGGTTCGTTCCTCCGATACCGGGAGGGGGGCGGCTGGGAGTCCTGCGAGACCGGCGCGGCCTGATAAGATCGCGTTAGTGCCGGCGCGGCCTTTGCTAAAGGGCGCGGTAGCGGGTAATATGCCGGCAATAAGCGGAAACCGGTGGAGCGTGTCGTCATGACGGTTCCTGCATTCCTTTCTTCGAACCTGTTGACCGTGGTGATCTTCTTCCCGCTTGCCGGCGTCCTGCTTCTCCTTTTTCTGCCGAAGGGAAACATCCGCCTGATCCGGAACGTGGCCCTCCTGACTGCTCTCGCGGAGTTCCTCCTCTCGCTGCCCATAGTCTTTCGGTTCGAAGACGCAACCGCGTCGATGCAGTTCGTCGAGCGGGCTTCCTGGATCGCCGGCTACGGGATCGAGTACCACGTGGGCGTGGACGGGATCTCCCTGTGGCTGGTGATGCTGACTACGTTCCTCCTGCCGACCACGATCCTCTCCACCTACGGGGCGGTCAAAAGCCACGTGAAGGAGTTCATGATCTTCCTGCTGCTCCTCGAGTCCGGCATGGTTGGGGTTTTCCTCGCGATGGACCTCTTCCTCTTCTACGTTTTCTGGGAACTGGTGCTCGTCCCCATGTTCCTTCTCATCGGCGTGTGGGGGACCGACCGTTGCATCTACTCCGCGATCAAGTTCTTCCTCTACACGTTCGCCGGCTCCGTGCTGATGCTCGTGGCCATCATCGCCCTCTATTTCCACCATTACGATGTCACCGGGGTCTACACGACGAGCCTGCTCAGCATGTACGATCTCACCATCCCGGTGAAACTGCAGTACTGGCTCTTCGCGGCCTTCGCGCTCGCGTTCGCCGTCAAGGTCCCGATGTTCCCGTTCCACACGTGGCTCCCCGATGCGCACGTGGACGCCCCGACTGCAGGTTCCGTGATCCTCGCCGCGTTATTGCTCAAGATGGGGACATACGGGTTCCTCCGGTTCGCGATCCCGCTTTTCCCCGTGGCCGCTTCGGACCTGGTGCCTGTCGTTGCGGCTCTTGCCGTCATCGGGATCATCTACGGGGCGCTCGTGGCGACGGTCCAGAAGGACATGAAGAAGCTGGTCGCCTACTCCTCCGTTTCCCACCTCGGGTTCGTGATGCTCGGCCTTTTCGCCCTCAACGTCCAGGGGATCGAGGGCGGGATCCTCCAGATGGTCAACCACGGCATCTCGACCGGGGCCCTCTTTCTCCTCGTCGGGATGCTCTACGAAAGGCGGCATACCCGCCTGATCTCGGAATACGGGGGTCTTTTCAAAATCCAGCCGGTGTTCGCCACCGTCTTCCTGATCATAACGCTCTCTTCCCTCGGCCTCCCCGGGCTCAACAACTTCGTCGGGGAGTTTCTCATCCTGATGGGAATGTTCCGGGTGTCCCCGGGATTCGCGCTGCTCGCCTCCGTGGGCGTCGTGCTGTCGGCGGTCTACATGCTCTGGATGTTCCAGCGGGTGATGTTCGGCGCGGTCACGAACGAGAAGAACCGGAGCCTGCCGGACCTGAGCGCGCGGGAGGTGGCCTGCATGCTGCCTTTCCTGGTGTTCGTCTTCTGGATCGGATTTTTTCCGCAGACGTTTCTCCGGAAGATGACCGCCTCGGTTACGGCGGTCGTGGCCAGGATCGAAACGAAGCGGCAGGCGGCGCTCGGGGAGCGCCCTTCGGACGAAACCGTGCTGGCACGCTACCTCGATTGGAAACCGCAGGGACGTCCATGACGCTTGCCTGCATCGCGATCCCGCTCCTTCCGCTGGTCGCCTCCGTCGCGATCGTGCTCGGCGGCCCGTGGCTGAAAGGCCGCAGCCACTTCGTGGCGCTTCCCGCCGTATGCGGCGCGTTCGCGCTTTCCGTCGCGGCCCTCGTCCACGTGGTCTCCTCGGGGCCGGTGCGGGCGCCGCTTTACGAGTGGATCGACGCCGGGTCGTTTTCCGTGCGGATCGGCCTGTTCGTCGACCGCCTGACCGTCGTCATGCTGGTGATGGTGACGGCGGTCTCGGGGATCGTGCAGGCCTACAGCGTGCGCTACATGCAAGGCGACGGCGGCTACGCGAGGTTCTTCGCGTGCGTGTCGCTGTTCACCGGCTCGATGCTGATGCTGGTGATGAGCGACAACCTCCTGGAGCTGTTCGTCTTCTGGGAAGCCGTGGGGCTCTGCTCCTTCCTGCTGATCGGGTTCACGTGCGAACGGAAGGCCGCGGGCGATGCCGCGGTGAAG
>JAENIX010000084.1 GCA_016844415.1 Actinomycetota bacterium
GGGTTGATCTTGTTCTGTACGCCGTCCAGCCCCGCCATCAGCTGCGCGGCGAACGAAAGGTATCCGTTGCAGGACGGGTCGGGCGTGCGGAACTCCAGCCGCTTGGCCTTCGGAGACGGGGAGTACATCGGGATACGGACCGCCGCGGACCGGTTCCGGCTCGAGTACGCCAGGTTCACGGGGGCCTCGAAGCCCGGGACCAGCCGCTTGTAGGAGTTCATCGTCGGGTTGGAGAAGGCGCACAGCGCCGGTGCGTGCTTGAGAATCCCGCCGATGTAGTGAAGCGCCATCTTCGACAGCCCGCCGTATTCCTCGCCTGCGAACAGCGGCTTGCCGCCCTTCCAGAGCGACTGGTGGGTGTGCATCCCGCTGCCGTTGTCCCCGTAGAGCGGCTTCGGCATGAAGGTGACGGTCTTCCCGGCCTTGCGGGCGACGTTCTTGCAGATGTACTTGTACCACTGCAGCGCGTCGGCGACCTTCACCAGCGTGTCGAAATGCAGGTCGATCTCCGCCTGACCCGCCGTCGCGACCTCGTGGTGCTGCGCCTCGACCTTCAGCCCGATCAATTCCATCACGCGGACCATCTCGTCCCGCAGGTCGTGCTGGGAGTCGGTGGGCGGAACGGGGAAGTAACCTTCCTTGTGGCGCGGCTTGTATCCCAGGTTCGGCTTCTCCTCGCGCCCGGAATTCCAGATCCCCTCGACCGAGTCGATGTGGAAGTAGCCGTAATGGGACGCGGTAGAGTAGCGGATGTCGTCGAAGATGAAGAACTCGGCCTCCGGCCCGAAATAGGCCGTGTCGGCTATCCCCGTGGACTTCAGGTACGCCTCGGCTTTCCGCGCGATGTTGCGCGGGTCGCGGCTGTAGTTCTCCTTCGTGATCGGGTCGACGATGTTGCAGATCAGGGAGAGCGTCGGCCGGGTGATGAACGGATCGATGACTGCCGTTCCCGCCTCCGGGATGACCAGCATGTCCGACGCGTGGATCGGCTGCCAGCCGCGGATGCTCGACCCGTCGAACCCGAACCCTTCCTCGAAGCTGTCCTCCTTCAATTCGTAGATCGGGACGGCGAAATGCTGCCAGGTCCCGATGAAATCCATGAACTTCAGGTCGACCATCTCGATCTTCCTGCTCTTGGTGAACTCCAGCACTTCCTTCGGGGTCATGTCTTCCTCCTTGTGTATGGTCCAGCGGATGCGATTTGCGTCAGATCGCGTCGTGCCCGCGCTCGCCCGTGCGGATGCGCACCACTTCCTCCACGTTGGTCACGAAGATCTTCCCGTCTCCGATGCGGCCGGTGCGAGCGGATTTTTCGACCGTCTCCACCACCTGCGCGACCAGGTCGTCCGAGACGATGATTTCAAGCTTGATCTTGGGGAGGAAGTCGACGACGTACTCGGCGCCCCGGTACAGCTCGGTGTGCCCCTTCTGGCGGCCGAACCCCTTGACCTCGGACACCGTCATTCCGTGGATCCCGATGTCGTTCAAGGCCTCCTTGACTTCGTCGAGCTTGAACGGCTTGATGATGGCCTCGATCTTCTTCATGGGTCACCTCCTCTCGGATTATGGAATTGCAATGGCCGTACCAAGTCGCAGGATACGACGCGTTTCCTGCCTTATCGTCGAAAAACACCCGTCGTTTCAACGCGATTTGACGAAACGGCGCTGAGCGGACGATGGCGCACGCTGTGGGCGAATGATAGAATGTGCCCAATCGTTGATCAGGCGATGCCTTTTCCATAGGCAAAGGAGGGGACCGTGGTCGCGGGCCTGCTGGATGAATTCCGTGCGGATGTCGAGAAGGTTTTCGGGGAGGAGCTGGTATCCCTCACCCTGTATGGAAGCCACGCGGCGGATGTTCCGGAGGCGGGAAGCGATGTTTCCGTGCTGATCGTCGTCCGGGAACTGCGCAGGGAGGCGCTCCTGGCCTACAGGGCCATCGCGCACAGGTACGCCCGACGCGGGATTCCCGCCCCGCCGATCTTCACCGAAGGTTTCCTGAAAGAATCGTCCGACGTTTTCCCGCTGGAGTTCCTGGGCATGACCGAGCGGAGGCGCGTCCTCTTCGGGAAGGACGTCGTGGGAGAGCTCGCGATCACGTCGGAAAACCTGAGGCACCAGGTGGAATTCGAGTTGAAAGGGAAACTGCTCTCCCTCCGCCGGATGTACGTCGGCGCATTCGGCAACAAGGAGTTGCTTTCGCTCCTGCGGGACACGGTGGGGTCGATCGTCTCGGTGGCGCGGGGGCTTCTGCTTCTCACGGACCACGGGGCGCCGCACGGGAAAATGGAGATACTGGAGGAGATAGAGAGGCGGTTCGGCATCGCCCTGCCCTTCCTCCGGGAAGCCCTTGCCGCAAGGGGCGGAGAAAAGATCCCGCAGGACCGGGCCGAGGACCTGTTCTTCGGGTACCAGGACGAAGTTGATAAGCTCTGCTCCCTTGCGGACACATTCCCGACTGGATCCGGGATGTAGATGACCTCGCGTATCGTTCCGATCATCGCGGCGCTCGTGGTTCTTCTGGCGGTCGCCGCCCCTCTTCCTTGCGCTGCCGAGGAGCCGAAGGTCCCGCCCTACGCCGGTTACGTCACCGACACTGCGGGCGTCATGAGGGAATGGGCCGCCAGGACAGAAAAGTTGTGCCTCGAGATCGAGCAGCAGACGACCGCCCAGGTGGCGGTCCTGACCGTTAAGAGCACCGCCCCACTCGAAGCGCAGCAATATGCCCAGAAGGTCTTCGACCAGTGGAAGATCGGGAAAAAGGGGAAGGACAACGGCATCCTGTTCCTCGTGGCGGTCGATGACAAGAAGTTGTGGATCGCGACGGGGTACGGCGTGGAGGGTGTTCTTCCCGACGGCAAGGTCGGGGAGATCCGCGATAAATTCCTGCGCCCGCTGTTCCGCCAGGGACGGTACGGCGAAGGGATCTACATGGGGGTCAAGGCCGCCGGAAGCGTCCTCACCGGCGGGAAGATGGAAACGCCGAAGGGAATGGGAACGCCGAGGGGAGTTCTCCGGCAAATAACCCGTCTCCCGCTGGAGTTTCTCCTCTTCCTTATACTTGGCGTGCCGTACCTGATTTTCCGCTGGATCCTTTCCCGCAGGCCCGGATACCGCGGGGGCGGAGGGTGGTGGTTCCCCGGCGGCGGGGGAATGGGGGGCGGCGGGGGTGGTGGGTTCGGCGGCGGCGGGTTCGGAGGGTTCGGAGGCGGTTTTTCCGGCGGCGGCGGGGCCGGCGGGGGCTGGTAGTTATCGGGCGATAACCGGATACGGAACAAATATCGACGGAGGGAAACGATGGGCAAAAAAATCTGGATAGGCGTGGCGGTCGTGGCGGCCCTGCTGGTGTTCAAAGGGGTCTCGGCATACAACGGAATCATTCGTAACGACGTGGCGGTGAACGAGAAGTGGGGGCAGGTGCAGAACGTTCTCCAGCGGCGGGCGGACCTGATTCCCAACCTGGTCCAGTCCGTCAAGGGATACGCGGCTCATGAGAAGGCGATCTTCGAGAACGTGGCGGCGGCTCGGGCGAAGCTGGCCGGCGCCAGGACACCCGAGGACTCGATGAAGGCGAACGCGGAGGTCTCCTCCGCACTCTCCCGGCTCCTCCTCGTGGTGGAGAACTATCCGCTGCTCAAGGCCGACCAGACATTCATCCGCCTGATGGACGAACTCGCCGGCGCGGAGAACCGGATTGCCGTCGAGCGTATGCGGTACAACGAGACCGTGGGGACATTCAACACCTCGATCCGGGTCTTCCCCAACAGTCTTGTCGCTGGATTCACGGGATTCAAGACGAAGCCGTTCTTCGAGGCGGAAGCCACGGCGAAGGAAGTTCCAAAGGTCGACTTCGGCAAATAGCACATCAGAACCGGGACGTTCCTTAGAACTCCTGAAGGGAATGGTTTGTTTTAATACCCAAGTTCTTAGGAACGTCCCGGTTCTTAGGGGTCCTCGATGAGTGGGAACCTGATCGTGGACGGGCACAACCTGGTTCTGTCGGGGGAGATTCCCTTGGGGGCGGACCCGGCAAGCCCAGAAGGACGCAGTGAGCTGTGCGCGCTCCTTTCCTCGTATGCGATAAAAAAGGGGCTGCGGCTTACCGTCGTATTCGACGGACGGGGGTCCGGCAACTCCGTGCGGTCGCGCCAGGCTTTCAAGGGCGGGACGGCACTCTACTCCTCTCGCACCGAGACAGCGGACGACGTGATCCGCGATATCACACGAAACGCAGCCTTGGGGACGATAGTGGTCACATCCGACCGCGGTCTCACGGGCACATTGCCTTCCCGCAACATCCCCGTTGTTTCATGCGGTGAATTCGCCGCGCGTCTTTACGACTTCTGGTTTGCGGGCCTGAAGGGTGGCCCGGTGGATGAGGGAATCCCTTCCGGCGGCTCCCCCCGGAAGAAGGGCGAGGGGCACAAACCCAAGAAGCAGGAACGGAAAAGGGACCGCCTCCTGCGAAAGCTATAAACAAATTCGAGGACAACACTCCCACAGGAAGGCGCGTATGCCGCAGGGGGTCCGGCGCAGCGAGGAGCCAAGGCGACACCGCCTCGAGTTTGAACCCACCCAACAAGGGAAGTTATGCTTGGCGTACCAAGCAACATGGCCTACCACTGGGAGATAACCGAGGGGCACGTAAAACGAAGGGGGATCGGAGCCTGGCGACGTAGCGAGCACGGAGCCACGTAGGCGCAGCGCCTTCCGGATTATCCCGCGATGATTTTCCCACCGCTTGCGGTTGCGATCCGCTCGGCCTCCGCGCGCCCGATCACGTCAGCCAGCGGAAGAAGGCCCTTTCCCGCCACGGCGCCCGATGCAAGCTTCAACGCGACCTCCGCGAGCAGGACGCCCGCGAGTATGCCTTTGGGGTCCTCGATCGATGCGGACGCGGTTCCGTTTCCTCCTTCCGACCAGACACCCGCGACTGCGGCCGGCGTTTCTTCCGCCGCCTTCATCGAGCCGCGCAGCCAGAACAGGAAGGCCGCCGAAAGTTCGCCCCCGACCGGCCCGAGCGATCCGAGCGTTTTTCCGAGCGTGCGGTAGAGGCCGGCGGGCCGTCCGGGTGCAAGGCCTAAGAAACTTTCATCCGTGCCGAAGTAGCATCCGGCGGGAGACCCGGGAGGGGACGGCCCCTCTTTCCTCGC
>JAENIX010000276.1 GCA_016844415.1 Actinomycetota bacterium
AGTAACCGGCGCAGCCGGTCTGCAACAGATATAACCTTACGTATGCGCGGGCGGAGAGCGAATCGGCTCCCCGCCCGTGCTTTTTTAGGGACGGTCCTGAATGAGGAATCTCTTAGGCAGAAAAGTAATCTGGTTATCCACCCAGGATGGATAAGTCAACAATAGCTCTCAGGACCGTCCCGGTTTTCATCAACGTAGAATGTTCAGGGTGGGCTTGATGAGCTCGAGGAACTCCATCCGCGTCGACACGCGAGTGCGGAACACGCCCAGCATGGCGGACGTGACCGCCTTGGAGTTCTGTTTCTCCACTCCGCGCATCATCATGCACAGATGGAAGGCCTCGATGACGACCGCCACGCCGTGCGGCTTCAGCGTGTCCATGATCGCCGTGGCGATCTCCTGGGTGAGCCGCTCCTGGACCTGGAGCCTGCGCGCGTAGAGCTCGACCACTCTGGCTATCTTCGACAGCCCAACGATGTTCTTCTTCGGCAGGTATGCCACGTGGCACTTTCCGAAGAAAGGGAGCAGGTGGTGCTCGCAGAGGGAGAAGATGTCGATGTCCTTCACCGTCACCATCTCGTCGTACTGCTCGTGGAAAATCGCCCGTTGCAGGACCTCGCGGGGGTCCTGCGAGTAGCCGGAGGTGAGGTACCCGATCGATTTCCGGAACCGCTCCGGAGTCTGCTTCAGCCCCTCGCGGTCGGGATCTTCACCAATCTTGACAAGCAAGTTTCGAATTAGTTCCTGCATAATGAAGTCATCATATAGCACGATGCATGCGGTCCGAAATGAAAAAGGGACGGGCAGGACATCTTCAGGGGGCTTAAGCACAGGGAATAGGGAAGGACATGCGGACCGACGAAGAACTTTTTGAACTCTACCGGGGAGGGAGCCGCGACGCCTTCGAAATCCTGTTCTCCCGGTATCACCGGAAGGTGATCCACTTCGCCTACCGTATGACGGGAGAGCAGGCGCGAGCCGAGGAGGCGGCCCAGGAGACATTCCTGCGGGTTGCCAGGGCTGCGGGCACATGGCAGCCTACGGCGCGATTTTCCACCTGGCTGTACACGATCGCCCGGCGCACTACGCTCAACTACATAAGGGACGAGAAGGACGAGGACAAGGACGGCCAGCCCGCTCTGCAGCTGCCGGGTCCAAAGGCGTTGAATCCGGAGGAGATGGCGTGGAGTGCGGAGGTCCGTGAGCGATTTGCCGCCGCTCTCCAGCGTCTGCCCGAAACGTACCGGGCTGCATTCGTACTGAACCGGGGGGAAGGCCTTTCGTACGAAGAAGTGGCATCCGTTCTTGGAATTACGGTTCAGGCTGTTAAAAGCCGCATCTTCAGGGCAAGGGAAATGCTTATGGAATCACTGGCGGAAATTCTTCCTTGAAACCATTTCTTCCGGGGCGGGTTTAATCGGAGTAGAGGGGAGATTCACCCATGAAATGCCTCGATTGGAAAGAGAAAATCAGCGGATGCATCGACGGGGAATTATCCCCGGCGGAGGTCCGGGAGGTCGAGGGGCACCTTAAGACGTGCGATTCGTGCCGAGCCCTGGAGCGGAGGATGCGTGCGGTGGGGGGCGGAGTCGCGAGGATCGAAGCCGCGGTGTCGCCGGACTTCCGCGAGAAACTCTTCGCCCGGATGGAAGCGGAGGAACTTCTGCCGCGCAGGCGCAGCCTCTTCGTATTTTCCCTGCGTTGGGCCGCTGTGCCGTTGGCGGCCGCCGCCGCATTCGGCCTGTTTCTGCTCGTCTCACCGGAAAAAGGCAGAGATGCGATCCTTCCGCAAGGTGGGCTTCCGCGGGTGGCGCAGCAGGCACCGGAGATGCCGGCGGCTTCATCCGGGGCCTCCACGCAGGCGGGAGTCCGGCCTTCTGAGGCCGCGCCAGGAAAAGGGCAGCTCACGGCGAAGGCTGCGGCAGGCCTGTCGGCCGAGGACAGGGAAATAATTGCGTACCTGGAGGTTCTGGAAGACCCCGCGGCCCTTGAGGATCAGGGCGACGCGGATACTATCGAGATATTCGGTACGGCGGGCGGCAGGCGGGGATGAGGTCGATGGTTATGGGCACAGTCGGGAAGACGGTTGTATGCGCGTGGCTTGCGGCGATGTCGGCGTGCATTGCGTTCCCTTCTGCGTCTGCGGCGCAAGAGCGTGAATTGGGCGCGCGCCGGGATGAGGTCCGCATGGAGCGGGGCGGGGAGATCACTCCGGAGAAGATGGAGCGTTGGCGCCGGATGTCACCAGAGGAAAAGGAGCGCGTAAGGGAGAGGTACAAACGCTGGAAGGATCTGCCGCCGGAAAAGAGAGAGCGGATTCTCGAACGCCGGCGACAGTGGCGGGAGCTCCCCGAGGGAGAGCGCAACTTCCTGCGGCAGCGGCGCGAGATCTTCCGCGACGCGCGGCCCGAAGAGAAGGTTGTCATAAGGAAATTCTTCGGGCGTTGGAAGGAGCTTCCCCCGGAACGCCGCCAGGCGCTGAAGCGCAAGATTGCGGAGTGGCGCGGGATGCCCGCGGCGGAACGGGACGGGCAGATGAGGGAGTGGCCGTTTTACGGGAACCTTTCACCCGACGAGCAGATTGTTATCCAGCGGTTCCTTTTTTCGGAACCTCCCACGCCACCGCCCGGCCCCCGCCGCGATAGGCGAGGTCCTCCGGGTGCGCCTCCCCGTCCGCCCAGTGACTAGCCCGCATT
>JAENIX010000085.1 GCA_016844415.1 Actinomycetota bacterium
GATACGCGCGCACCGTCTCGCCCGAAGCGTTCCGCTCCGAAAGGAGGAACTGCGAGAACCGTCGAATCGCGGAACCCATTCCCGTCAACCGTCCCTTTCATTAAAAAGGAAAAGATTTATTTAACACATAAAGGGTTAAAAAAGAAGAATCTTTTGCGGAAATCCCTGATCGCGGATAGTGCAGCGGCGGCCTGTTTCTCCTTCCTCTCCCGCTTCTTTCCGGGAGGCGGTTCGGGGAGGAGGCCGAAGTTGGCGTTCATCGGTTGAAACCCCGCCTTGCGGGGGACCGTGATGTGTCGCAGGAGGGCCCCGGTCATCGAGGCTTCCGGGAATGCCTCGGGAGCCCGCCCTTCCGCCCTCGCCACGGCCGAAACCGCCGCTGCGAATCCAGCGGCGATCGATTCGACGTACCCCTCCACCCCGGTGATCTGCCCGGCGAAGAACAGCCCTTTCCTGACGCGCGATTCAAGCCACGGATGGAGGTGGCGCGGAGCGTCGAGAAAGCCGTTCCGGTGCACCGAACCGTGCCGAAGGTATTTCGCGCGTGCGAGGCCTGGAATCAGCGAGAACACCCGCTCTTGCTCCGGGTATGTGAGCTTCGTCTGGAAACCCACGAGGTTGAGCATCGTCCCCGCCGCGTTCTCCTTCCTCAATTGCACCACGGCGTGCGGATTTTTACCAGTTCGCGGGTCCTTAAGCCCCACGGGCCGCATCGGTCCGTAAAGGAGGGTCTCGGGCCCCCGGCGCGCCATCGTCTCCAGAGGCATGCACGATTCGAAGTACTTCTCCTCCTCGAAATCCCTTGCGGGAACCGTGCGCGCGGTAAGCAAGGCGGACAGGAAGGCCTCGTACTGCCCGCGCGTCATCGGAAGATTCAGATAGTCGCCTTCTCCCGCACCGTACCGGTCGGCCGTGAAGGCCGCCTCCGTGTCGACGGTGGAAGCGTCGACTATCGGCGAGATGGCGTCGTAGAAATAGTATCCATCGTCGCCGAGGAAAGACCGGATCGAGTCGGATAGCGCATTCGAAGGGAGGGGGCCGCAAGCAAGGATCACAAGCGTCGATTCCGGAATCGACCGCGCCTCCGCCTGCGTGACGCGGATGTTCCCGCGGGAGCGGACGGCTTCCGTGACGGCCCGCCCGAAGATCTCGCGGTCCACCGCCAGCGCTTTCCCGGCCGGCACGCGTGCGCGCCGGGACAGGAATAAAAGATTCGAACCGAGCTCACTCAGCTCAGCCTTTAGCAGCCCTTTCCCCGACGACAGCTCCTCGGAGCCGAGGGAATTGCTGCACACCAGTTCCGCGAACCAGGCAGACCGATGGGCCGGAGAGGAGACATCAGGCCGCATCTCCACCAGCTCTACCGGAATCCCCGCGGCGGAGAGGACCAGCGCCGCTTCCGAACCCGCCAGGCCGGCCCCGACGACGGTGACCCTACCATCATGATGCGGGGGCGGAATCGCCATTCATCCCTCTCTCGGGAAGAAACACGGAAAATATGCTTCCGTGCCCCGGCTGGGAGCGCACCTCGATGAACCCGCGGTGAATCTGCACTATCCTCTGTGAAATGGAGAGCCCCAGACCTGTCCCCCCCTCCTTCGTCGTGAAGAAAGGATTGAAGATCTTCGCCGTGTTTACGGATTCGATCCCCCTGCCGGTGTCGCTCACCGTCATGACCGCGTAACGTTCCCCGTGCCGGACCTGCGGGAAAAGGTCCAACCGGACGTGCCCGCCGGCGGGGGTGGCCTGCACGGCGTTCCGCACGAGATTCCAGAGCACCTGTTTCAACTGCTCGGGATCGCCATCGACGACAAGGTCGCGCAGAACGAGGTTCTCCATGTGCACGCCCTTCTCCCGCGCCTCCCCCGCACGGACCGCTTCCGCGACTTCGCCTATCAGGTCGGCCAGGTTCACCGCCCCGATGCTGCGCAAGGATGGGCCGGTATAGGCGAGAAAATCCGATATAAGGCCGTTAAGCCGCATGCTCTCCCGCTCGATTATTTCCAGGAGCATCCGGGATTCGTCGGCAAGTTCGGGGGACTCGCGCAGCATCTGCGAGGAACCCGCTATGGAGGCGAGGGGGTTCCTTATTTCATGGGCAAGACCCGCGGCAAGCTCCCCGACTCCCGCCAGCCGGTCGGATATCCGGACGCGCGCTTCCATCTCCTTCACAGGGGTAAGGTCCTGGAATATGACCACCCGCCCGATCACCCCTCCTTCCGCATCCCTCAAGGGGGAGGAGGAAAAACCGAGGAAGATCTCCACGCCGTCCGCACGGCGGAACGAGATCTCGGGACGCGGGAGCCGCGATTCACCGCGCGGATCCGAAAGCTCGAGCCCGGCGAGGATATCCTCAACCAGCTTGCCGGTCGCCTCCTCCCTCCGCACGCCCAGGATGTTGCAGGCCGTGTCGTTCATCAGGTTGACCCGCCCGCGCGTGTCGGCCGTCAGGATTCCCGAGGGGATGTTGTCGACCACGTGCTTGTGGAAGGATTCCAGCTTGAGGAAATCGTCCTCGCGCGCCAGGATGTGCTGGCGGGACTTGCGGATGTCCTCTCCCAGCAGGCCTGACAGGAGGCCGGTCAGGAGGAACCCGACGGAGTTCGTCAGGGAAGGGCGGAGGAAATGGGACCAGGCAAGGTGCACGTTCTCGGCGCCGGGGGGCGTAAGGACACCCTGCATCTGGAGATAAAGCATGGTCACGTAGGAAGCGGCGGAGAGCACGGCCCAGATCATTGCCCCTTTCATGAACAGCTCGAAGCTCCCCAGGAGGATGAAGACGATGTACATGAAGGAGAAGACGCTGTCGTAAAGCCCCGTGGCGAATACCACCAGGGATACGAACGCCACGTCCACCGCAGCCTGGACGACGGAGACCCGCAGGGACAGGTCGCCGGCGCCCCACAAGGCGAAGCGCAGCAGGAGCCAGCCGTAGGACAGGACCACCGCGGCGTAGAGGTAGCGGAACCCGCCGGCGATGATGAGCTCCGGCTCCTGGAAATGGATCGAAACCACCGAAGCAAGGAGGGCGAAGGTGATCCCGGTCCGCACCAGCAGGAGGTTGTGCCCTCCCGCAGCTTCTTCCCGCCGACCCCCTGCGGAGACCGCCGACACCTCTACCCGCCGACGACGCCTGCCAGCTTGAAGATCGGCAGGTACATCGCGACGACGAGCCCGCCGATGATGACGCCCAGGAAGATCATCAGGATCGGCTCCAGAAGGGAGGTCAGGGCCTCGACGGCCATGTCGACTTCCTCGTCGTAGAAATCGGCGATCTTGTTGAGCATCGTGTCAAGAGCCCCGGTGGCCTCCCCGACGGAAACCATCTGGGTCACCATGGATGGAAACACCTTGCTCTCGCTGAGGGGCTCCGCGATCGTCTTCCCTTCGCTGATGCTCGTCCGGGCCTTCAGAATGGCTTCCTCTATCACGCGGTTTCCCGCGGATTTGGCGACGATGTCCATGCTCTCGAGGATCGGGACGCCGCTGCTTACCATCGTTCCTAGCGTGCGGGAGAATCTTGCAACGGCTATTTTCCGAAGGAGATCTCCGACGATCGGCAGTTTCAAAAGCAATTTGTCGGTATTCCGGCGTCCGTTTTCGGTGCCGCGATACCAGCGGAGCGCAATGACCAGCAAGGCGATGAGAACCAACCCCACGATGAAATATTTCTGGGTGAAGGCGCTCATTGCGAGTACGGCCTGAGTGGGGGCGGGAAGCGCCTGCCCGAAGTCCTCGAACATCTTTCCGAAGATAGGGATCACGTACACCAGCAGGACAACCGTGACGACAAGCGCCACCGCTATGATGGTGGACGGGTACACCATCGCTCCCTTGATTTTCTTGGCGAGCCTCAACGCCTTTTCTATGTAAGCCGCGAGCCGCGAGAGGATGGTGTCGAGTATCCCTCCGGTTTCCCCCGCCTGCACCAGGTTCACGAAAAGCTCGTCGAAGACCTTCGGATGTTTCGACAGGGCGTCGGCGAAGGTGGAACCGCTCTCCACGTCCTCCTTCACCTTCATGATGATCTTCTTGAACGCCTTGTTCTCCTGCTGCATGCCGAGGATGTCCAGGCACTGGACCAGGGGAAGCCCCGCGTCTATCATCGTGGCGAACTGGCGCGTGAATATCGCGAGTTCCCTCTGGGACACCTTCCCCCGGAGCCAAGCCAGGTTTACCGCAAGTCCCGCGGCTTTGGGCTTGACCTTCACGGGGACGACCTGCTGCCTGCGAAGATGGGCCAGCACGAACGCCTCGTTCGGCGCTTCTAACTCCCCGGTGAGAGTTCGTCCCGCCCTCGACTTCCCTTCCCAGACGTATATCGCCATTGGATCCTCCGTTGACCTTTGTTCCGCCTAACCCCTTCTTCCCGCGCCCTGCGGGCCTCCGCTCTGCGCCGCCGTCAGGAGATTGCGGAACTCATCCGGATCGGAGCTCCTGCCCACCGCGTCATCGAGCGTGATGTCCCTCCGCAGATACGACGAGAGCAACGACTGGTTCATGGTCATCATCCCGAACTTCGCCTGCCCCATCTGCATCTGGGAATAGATCTGGTGGATCTTCTCCTCCCGGATCAGGTTCCGGATCGCCGGGTTGGGGATCATCACCTCCAGGCAGAGCACCCGGCCCGTCCCGGACCCCTTGGGAATCAGGATCTGGGAAACGACCCCCTCGAGGACGAAAGACAGCTGGGCCCTGACCTGGGGCTGCTGGTATGGAGGGAAGACATCAAGGATGCGATTGATGGTCTGCACGCACGAATTGGTGTGCAGGGTGGCGAAGACCAGGTGCCCGGTCTCGGCCACGGTCAGCGCCGCCTCGATAGTCTCCAGATCCCTCATCTCGCCGATGAGCACGACGTCCGGGTCCTGCCTCAGGATGTGCTTGAGCGCCTTCTTGAACGTCTGTGTGTCGGCGTTCACTTCCCGCTGGTTGACCAGGCACTTCTTGTGGGGGTGCAGGTACTCTATCGGGTCCTCGATCGTCACGATGTGCTCGTGCCTCTCCGCGTTGATCTTGTCTATCATCGCGGCGAGGGTGGTCGACTTCCCCGAGCCGGTCGGTCCAGTCACCAGAACCAGTCCCCTCGGCTTCTTGCACAGCTCCTTCAGCACCACGGGCAACCCAAGCTCCTCG